>PNMF01000011.1 GCA_013823485.1 Comamonadaceae bacterium | reverse complement strand
ACGCACTGCAGCAGGGGCAGCTTGCCGTTGTCGTCGAAATACACGCCCACACCCAGGTTGACCTTGGCGGGGTTGGTGTCGGCGGCAAACTGCTCGTTCAGACCCAGGATCGGGTCGCGCGGGGCCATTTCAACGGCGGTGAAGAGAGACATGAAGCGTCCTTGGGATGGAATGTGATGGGCCTGCGGCCGCCACGGCCGGGCAACCTAGAATTTTAGCCTTCCGCCCCATTCCGCCGCTGACGCCATGAACACCGCCCACCTGCCGCCGCCCGACCGTTGTGATGCCCTGGTGGTCGGTGCCGGCGTGGTGGGGCTGGCCGTGGCCCGCGCGCTCGCGCTGCAGGGCCGCGAGGTGATGGTGCTGGAGCGCGAGGCCGGCATCGGCACCGGCACCAGCTCGCGCAACAGCGAGGTGATCCATGCCGGCATCTACTACCCGGCCGGCTCGCTCAAGGCCCGGCTCTGCGTGCAGGGCAAGGCGATGCTGTACGCGTACTGCGCCGAACGCGGCGTGGCGTTCCGGCGCTGCGGCAAGCTGATCGTGGCCAGCACGGCCAGCCAGCTGGCGGCCTTGCCGGCCATCATCGAACGCGCCCGCGCCAACGGGGTGGACGATCTGGTGCTGCTCGACCGCGATCAGGCCCGCGCGCTGGAGCCGGCACTGGAGTGCCTGGGCGCGGTTCATTCACCGTCCACCGGCATCGTCGACAGCCATGGCCTGATGCTGGCCCTGCAGGGCGATCTGGAGCACGCCGTGGCCTGGTGGCCTGCCACAGCGGGGTGGACCGGGTGGAGGTTCAGGCCGACGGCTTGCTGGTCACCACCCTGGACGGCACCCGGCTGCTGGCCCGAACGCTGGTGAATGCCGCCGGCCTGCACGCCTGCGATCTGGCCCGTTGCATCGACGGCCTGGACCCGCGCCATGTGCCCACGCCCCACTACGCCAAGGGCAACTACTTCACCCTGGCCGGCCGGGCGCCGTTCCAGCACCTGATCTACCCGGCGCCGGAACCGGACAAGCACCTGGCCGGGCTGGGCGTGCACCTCACGCTCGACCTGGGCGGTCAGGCCAAGTTCGGGCCTGATGTGCAATGGGTGGAGCGGGCCGACGACCTGCAGGTCGACCCCGCCCGGGGCGATGCCTTCTATGCCGAGGTGCGCCGCTACTGGCCGGGCCTGGCCGACGGCAGCCTGCAGCCCGGTTACGCCGGCATGCGGCCCAAGATCAGCGGCCCCGGCGAGCCGGCGGCCGACTTCCTGCTGCAGGGCCCGGCCGTGCACGGCGTGCCCGGGCTGGTGAACCTGTTCGGCATCGAGTCGCCGGGGCTCACCAGCAGCCTGGCCATCGGGCAGGCCGTGGCCGACCTGCTGGCCTGACGGTCGGGCTCAGCGCCGCAGGGCCGCCAGTGCTTCGGCGGCCTGCCGCACCAGCGCCGGGCCCTTGTAGATCAGGCCGGTGTAGATCTGCACCACGTCGGCACCGGCCTGCACCTTGCTCACCGCGTCGGCCCCGCTCATGACGCCGCCAACCCCGATCAGGGGGAAGCCGGCACCCAGGGCATCCCGCAGCTGCCGGATGACCCGGTTGCTGGCCTGCAGCACCGGCGCGCCCGAGAGGCCGCCGGCTTCCTCGGCATGGGGCAGCCCGGCCACCGCGTCGCGGGCCAGTGTGGTGTTGGTGGCGATCACGCCCAGCGCCTGGGTGGGCACGCCGTCGCTGTCGCAGCCGTGGCGACGCAGGGTGGCGGCAATCACGCCGATCTGGGTGTCGTCCAGGTCGGGCGCGATCTTGATGAACACCGGAATGCGCCGGCCGTGCCGCGCGGCCAGCTGCTCGCGGCGTTCCATCACCGCATCGATCAGCGCGTCCAGCGCCTCGTCGGACTGCAGGCTGCGCAGGTTCCGGGTGTTGGGGCTGGAGATGTTCACCGTCACATAGTCGGCGTGCGGATAGACGCCGTCGAGGCAGGTGAGGTAGTCGTCGGTGGCGCGCTCGATGGGCGTGGCCGCGTTCTTGCCGATGTTCAGACCCAGCAGCATGGGCGCGCCCGCGTGCTGGCCCTGCCGGCGGAAGCGGGCCTGCTGCACGTTGCGCAGGAAAGCCTCCAGCCCCTCGTTGTTGAACCCCAGCCGGTTGATCAGCGCCTGCCTGGCCGGCAGGCGGAACATGCGCGGCTTGGGGTTGCCGCTCTGGCCCAGCGGCGTGACCGTGCCCACCTCCACGAAGCCGAAACCCATGGCGGCCAGACCGTCGATGCAGCGCGCGTTCTTGTCCAGACCGGCGGCCAGACCGACCCGGTTCGGGAAGTTCAGGCCGGCCACGGTGATCGGGTCGTCGACCCGGCGCTCGCTGTACAGGCAGGTCAGTGGCGAGTGCTGCAGCCGGGCGATGGCGCCCAGCGTCAGGTCGTGGGCCTGCTCCGGGTCCATGCCGAACAGGAAGGGGCGCGCAGCGCCGTAGGGGAGAAGTGACATCGGATAATCCGCCGGTTCAGACAAACCCCGAATTCTCTCAAATGACCCAAGACGAACTCAAAGCCCTGGTGGGCCAGGCGGCGCTGCAGTATGTGGAACCCGGCCAGATCGTGGGCGTGGGCACCGGCTCCACCGTCAACAAGTTCATCGAGGCGCTGGCCACCATCAAGGACCGCGTGCCCGGAGCCGTGTCCAGCTCGGAAGCCTCCACCGCCCGCCTGCAGGCCCTGGGCATCCCCGTGATTGCCGCGCAGGACGCGGGCGAGCTGTCGGTCTACATCGACGGCGCCGACGAGATCGACGGCCAGGGCCACATGGTCAAGGGCGGCGGCGCAGCGCTGACGCGCGAGAAGATCGTGGCGGCCCAGTCGCGCCGCTTCGTGTGCATTGCCGACGAATCCAAGCTGGTGAAGACGCTGGGCGCCTTCCCGCTGCCGGTGGAGGTGATTCCCATGGCGGCCGCCCACATCGGCCGTCGCTTCGCGGCCCTGGGCGGCACCGCGCGGCTGCGCCTGAAGGACGGCATGCCGTTGATCACCGACAACGGCCAGCACATCCTGGATGTGACCGGCCTGCAGATCGCCGATCCGCTCGGCTTCGAGACCCAGGTGAACCAGTGGCCCGGCGTGGTGACCGTGGGTGTGTTTGCCCACCAGAAGGCTGCGGTCTGCCTGCTGGGCACGGCGCAGGGCGTGCGCACCCTGAATTTCTGAGATGCCGGTCGGAGGTGCCGGCCGCCCGGGCCGGCGGCCTCAGAAGCGGATGCCCGACGGCGGCTGGACCGGGATCTCGGCAGGGCGGTTGGCCGTTGCGGGTTGCGCGTCGGCGCGCGTTGCCGGACCGGCGGGTGCGGCTGCCGCAGCCGGCGCAGCGGGCTGGGCGGCCACCAGCGGCTCGGGCTGCGGCCGACGGTAGTTCGACGGCAGCTGCGACTGTTTGGGGTACCCGGCCGCATCCAGGTACTGGGCCCACTGCACATCCGAATAGCCCTTGATCTGCTGGCTGCCGATGGTCAGCACCGGCACCGTGGGTTCACCGGCCAGGCGGGTGAGCGCCGCGGCATCGTCCGGGGTGGTCACGGTGCGTTCCACGTACGGAATGCCGCGCGAGTTCAGCAGGTTGCGACCGCTGTTGCAGGGCGAGCAGTCCTTGCCGGTGTACAGCGTGACCGGAAACTGGCTGGCGACCCGGCGCAGCTCGAACGGCAGGGCTGCATTGCCGGCAGCAGCCGGGGCCGGGCTGCCGGCCGTGCCGGTCACCGGCCGTGCCTGGGCCGCCGGCGGGGGTTGGTCCGAGAAGCTGACGCGACCGTCCGGTCCGACGATCCGGTAGACGCCCTGGGCCAGGGCCACCGATCCCAGCAGGCTGCCCAGGGTCAGGACAGCCAGCGCAGCGCGGGTGCGGAGGTGGGTTGAGTGGGTCATGCTGATCTCCCTGATGTCTCTTCGGTCGTGCGTCGGCTGGCTCAGGCGGTCATGCCCTGGTGCTTGAGCAGCGCGTCGATCTGCGGCTCGCGGCCCCGGAAGGCCTTGAACGATTCGATGGCGGGCCGGCTGCCACCCGCTTCCAGCACCGCTTCGCGGTAGCGGCGGCCGGTCTCGGTGTTGACCGTGCTGGTGCCGTTGCGCGCAGCGGCCTCCTCGAACGCGGCGTAGGCGTCGGCGGACAGCACCTCGGCCCACTTGTAGCTGTAGTAACCGGCCGAATAGCCGCCGGCAAAGATGTGGCTGAAGGTATGCGGCGTGCGGCTGTAGGCCGGTGCCTGCATCACCGCCACTTCGGCTCGCACCTCGTGCAGCAGCGCCATGACCGCATCGCCGCTGGCCGGCGGTGTGCTCTGGCTGTGCAGCAGCATGTCGAACAGCGCGAATTCGACCTGGCGCAGGGTCTGCAGGCCGCTCTGGTAGTTCTTGGCTGCAAGCATCTTGTCGAACAGGTCTCGGGGCAGTGTTGCCCCGGTATCGACATGCGCGGTCATGTGCTTGAGCACATCCCACTCCCAGCAGAAGTTCTCCATGAACTGGCTGGGCAGCTCCACCGCGTCCCATTCGACGCCGCTGATGCCGGAGACATCGCGTTCGTTCACCTGGGTGAGCATGTGGTGCAGGCCGTGGCCGAACTCGTGGAACAGCGTGATGACGTCGTCGTGCGTCAGCAGGGCCGGCTTGCCGCCGACGCCTTCGGCGAAGTTGCAGACCAGGTGGGCCACCGGGGTCTGCAGAGCGCCGGTGTCGGGTCGCAGCCAGCGGGCACGCACGTCGTCCATCCAGGCGCCGCCGCGCTTGCCGGTGCGGGCGCCGGGATCCAGGTAGAACTGGCCGACCAGCTGGCCCTGGCGTTCGATGCGGTAGAAGTTCACGCCCGGGTGCCAGACCGGCGCAGTGTCCGGGCGGATGGCCACCTCGAACAGCGTCTCGACGATCTGGAACAGGCCGGCCAGCACCTTGGGTGCGGTGAAGTAGGTCTTGACCTCCTGCTCGCTGAAGGCATAGCGGGCTTCCTTCAGGCGCTCGCCGATGTAGGGCCAGTCCCAGGGCTGCGGGTCGGCGATGCCGAGCTGTTCGCGGGCGAAGGCGCGCAGGTCGGCCAGGTCCTGCTCGGCGTGCGGGCGGGCGCGCCGGGCCAGGTCGCGCAGGAAATCGATCACCTGCTCCGGCGACCGGGCCATCTTGGGCACCAGCGACACATCGGCAAAGTGCCGATGCCCCAGCAGGCGGGCTTCTTCCTGGCGCAGGGCCAGCAGTTCGGTCATGACCGCGCTGTTGTCGAAGCGGGCAGCATCGCCCTGGGCCTGGTCGCTGGCGCGGGTGACGTAGGCGCGGTAGAGCTGTTCGCGCACCTCGCTGCGGCGGGCGAACTGCATCACCGGCAGGTAGACCGGCATCTTGAGGGTGAGCTTGTGACCCGCCTGGCCGTCGGCCTGGGCAGCGGCGGCCGTGGCCTGCAGCACGTCGTCCGGCAGGCCGTCGAGGTCGCCGGTGGGCAGGTAGACGGCAAAGGCGTCGGTGGCGTCCAGGGCGTTCTCGCTGAACTTCTGTGCCAGCTCGGCCTGACGTTCCTGGATGGCGGCAAAGCGGGCCTTGGCCTCGCCCTGCAGCTCGGCACCGCCCAGCACGAAGCCCTGCAGGGCGTTGTGGCGGGCGCGGGCCTGTTCCGGCGTGAGCCGGGCCGGGTCCATGGCCTTGTATTTGGCGTAGAGGCGCTCGTCCGAACCCAGGCGGGTGCCGAATTCGGTGACCCTGGGCAGGCTCTCGTTGTAGGCGGCGCGCAGGGCCGGGGTGTCGGCCACGCTGTTGAGGTGGCTCACCGCGCCCCAGGCCCGGTAGAGGCGCTCGGTCGCCACATCAAGCGTGGCGGAAATGGCCTTCCAGTCGGCCGGGAAGTCGGGCGCGGTGGCCTGCTCCAGTGCGGCGTCGGCCTGGGCGAGCAGGGCGTCCATGGCGGGGGCCACATGCTCGGGGCGGATGGCGTCGAACAGGGGCAGGTTGGTGCCGTCGAGCAGCGGGTTGCCGGTGGCGGCGCTGCGGGTGGTGGGTGCGGTGCGATCGTTCATGGACTCTCAGATGGGCTGGGGGGCGTCAAGTTCAAGCGACCTCACCGGGTCGTCACCCCTGGGTCTTCTTGACGCTCTTCTTGCGGACCTTGGCCCGCTTGATCTGGCCGCCGGGGGTCAGGCGCTGGTTGCCCAGCACCCGCACCACCTTGACCTCGGGCCGCTGGCCGCCGCGTTTGCTGAATTTCAGCACTTTCACGTCTTTCGGGCCGGGCATGCGGTCTTCATCGGCCACCGCCTTGACCTTCTCGGCCACCGGCCGCCAGAGGACCAGCAGCTTGCCGATGTGCTGGATGGGAGCTGCGTCGAGCTCGTCGGCCAGCGTGGCCAGCATGGCCTCGCGGGCGACGCGGTCGTCGTTGAGCACCCGGATCTTGATGAGGCCGTGGGCCTTGAGGGCGGCATCGGTTTCCTTGCGGACGGCGGCGGTGAGGCCGTCGTTGCCGATGTGGACCACGGGGTCGAGGTGATGGGCGTCGGACCGGTGGGCCTTGCGCTGCGCGGGGGTGAGCTGGATCTGGGGCATGGGACAATTATCGTTTACCACGCCGCTGTGCGATCCCCATGGGCATCAAAGTCAAAACCCAGAGCAAGAAGGTCAACAAGGCCTGGCTGAACCAGCACGTCAACGACCCGTACGTGAAGCAGGCCCACAAGGACGGCTACCGGGCCCGGGCGGCCTACAAGCTCAAGGAGATCGACGAGCTGCTGGGTCTGGTGCGGCCCGGTCAGGTGGTGGTGGACCTGGGCAGCGCCCCTGGCGCCTGGAGCCAGTACCTGCGACGCCGCCTCAGCCCGCAAGGGGCGGCGGTGGGGGAGCTGCAGGGCACCATCCTGGCGCTCGACCTGCTGCCCATGGAAGCGATCGAGGGTGTGCACTTCATCCAGGGTGACTTCCGGGAGGCCGAGGTGCTGCAGGCGCTGGAGGGTGAACTGGGCCGTCGTGGCGTTCAGAAGGTCGATCTGGTGGTGTCCGACATGGCGCCCAACCTGTCGGGCATCGGCGATACCGACGCGGCGCGCATCGCCGACCTCATCGATCTGGCCGTCGACTTTTCGCGCCAGTGGCTGCGCCCGGACGGCGCCCTGGTGGTCAAGCTGTTCCATGGCGGGGCCTACGAGCCCACGGTGGCCCTGTTCCGGAAGACCTTCCGGGTGGTCAAGCCGGTCAAGCCCAAGGCCAGCCGCGACAAATCGTCGGAAACCTTTCTGGTGGGGCTCGGTCTGAAGCCCGTGTGAGGCAGCGCCTTCAAAAAAGGCTAACCCCATGATTGACAAAGGCTCAGGGCTGGTGGCAGGCACGCGGCCTTGAAAGACCTAGAATGAGCCACAAATGTGATACCCGGACCGTGAGGTCCAACAGGAGCTGCCTTTGAACAACCAGTGGTTTTCGAAAATCGCCGTGTGGATGGTCATCGCCATGGTGCTTTTCACCGTCTTCAAGCAGTTCGACAGCCGAAGCACCGCAGGCGCGGGCTACATGGGCTATTCCGAATTTCTGGATGAGGTGAAGGCCCAGCGCATCAAGAGCGCGACCATCCAGGAAGGTGCCGGTGGCACCGAAATCGTCGCCATCACCCAGGACGACCGTCGCGTCCGCACCACAGCCACCTACCTGGACCGCGGTCTGGTGGGCGACCTGATCAACAACAACGTCAAGTTCGATGTGCGCCCCCGCGAAGAGGGTTCGCTGCTCATGACGCTGCTGGTGAGCTGGGGCCCGATGCTGCTGCTGATTGGCGTGTGGATCTACTTCATGCGCCAGATGCAGGGCGGCGGCAAGGGCGGAGCCTTCAGCTTCGGCAAGAGCAAGGCCCGCATGCTCGACGAGAACAACAACACCGTCACCTTTGCCGACGTCGCGGGTTGCGACGAGGCCAAGGAAGAGGTAAAGGAGGTCGTCGACTTCCTGAAAGACCCGCAGAAGTTCCAGAAGCTGGGCGGTCGCATTCCACGTGGTCTGCTGCTGGTCGGCCCTCCGGGCACCGGCAAGACGCTGCTGGCCAAGGGCATTGCGGGTGAAGCCAAGGTGCCGTTTTTCAGCATCTCGGGCTCCGACTTCGTGGAAATGTTCGTCGGCGTGGGCGCTGCCCGCGTGCGGGACATGTTCGAGAACGCCAAGAAGAACGCTCCCTGCATCATCTTCATCGACGAGATCGACGCGGTCGGCCGCCAGCGTGGCGCCGGACTGGGCGGCGGCAACGACGAACGCGAGCAGACCCTCAACCAGATGCTGGTCGAGATGGACGGCTTCGAGACCAACCTGGGCGTGATCGTGGTGGCCGCCACCAACCGCCCGGACATCCTGGACGCCGCCCTGCTGCGCCCGGGCCGTTTCGACCGCCAGGTCTATGTGACCCTGCCCGACATCCGGGGCCGTGAGCAGATCCTCAATGTGCACATGCGCAAGGTTCCGCTGGGCACCGACGTCAACGCCTCCATCATTGCCCGGGGCACGCCCGGCATGAGCGGTGCCGACCTGGCCAACCTGTGCAACGAAGCCGCGCTGATGGCCGCCCGCCGCAACGCCCGCGTCGTGGAGATGCAGGACTTCGAGAAGGCCAAGGACAAGATCTTCATGGGCCCCGAGCGCAAGAGCATGGTCATGCCCGAGGAAGAGCGTCGCAACACGGCCTACCACGAGTCCGGCCACGCGCTGATCGGCAAGCTGCTGCCCAAGTGCGACCCGGTGCACAAGGTCACCATCATCCCGCGCGGCCGCGCGCTGGGCGTGACCATGAGCCTGCCTTCTCAAGACCGTTACAGCTACGACAAGGAATACATGCTGAACCAGATCAGCATGCTGTTCGGTGGCCGGATCGCGGAAGAGGTGTTCATGAACCAGATGACCACCGGCGCCAGCAACGACTTCGAGCGTGCCACCACCATCGCCCGCGACATGGTGATGCGTTACGGCATGACCGATGCCCTGGGCCCGATGGTGTATGCCGAGAACGAAGGTGAAGTGTTCCTGGGCCGCTCGGTCACCAAGACCACCAACATGAGCGAACAGACCATGCAGAAGGTCGACGCCGAGGTGCGCCGCATCATCGACACCCAGTACAAGCTGGCGCGCGACCTGATCGAGGAGCATGCCGACAAGATGCATGCCATGGCCAAGGCCCTGCTGGAATGGGAAACCATCGACGCCGACCAGATCGACGACATCATGGCCGGCAAGCCGCCCCGTCCGCCCAAGGACTGGACGCCGCGCAACCCCTCGGTGGGTGGTGGCGACGGCGGCACCCCGGCGGTGTCCACCGATCCCTCGCCCACCGCTGCCTGAGCGGATTGACGATCACACCATGACGGGGCTTCGGCCCCGTTTTCTTTTGGCATACAAGAACATGAACCGCTGGACGACCGCCCGTTTCGACATCGACCTCAGCCGCCCGCGCGTGATGGGCATCGTCAATGTGACGCCCGACTCGTTTTCCGACGGCGGCCGGCATGCCGGCACAGCAGCGGCGCTGGCCCACTGCGAGCAGTTGCTGGCCGAGGGGGCCGACCTGCTGGACATCGGCGGTGAATCCACCCGCCCGGGCAGCCCGGCGGTGGCGCTGGAGGAAGAGCTCGCCCGGGTGTTGCCGGTGGTGCAGGGCGCGGTGACGCTGGGTGTGCCGGTGTCGGTGGACACCTACAAGCCCGAGGTGATGCGAGCGGTGCTGGATGCCGGCGCCGACATCGTCAACGACATCTGGGCGCTGCGCCGGGGCGACGCCCTGCAGGTGCTGGCAGCCCATCCGCGTGCGGGGGTCTGCTTGATGCACATGCACCGCGATCCGCAGACCATGCAGGTGGCGCCCATGGCGGGCGATGTGGTGGGCGCGGTGGCCGACTTCCTGGCGCAGCGGGCCGCTGCCTTGATGGCAGCCGGCGTGCAACGCGACCGCATCGTGCTGGACCCGGGTGTGGGCTTCGGCAAGACGGTGGAACAGAACTTCAGCCTGATCGAGGGCCAGCGTCCGCTGCTCGATGCCGGTTTTGCGGTGCTGGCCGGCTGGTCCCGCAAATCGTCGCTGGGTGCGGTCACCGGGCAGGAGGTGCCGGCCGACCGGCTGGCTGCCAGCTTGGCGGCGGCGGTGCTCGCGGTGGACCGCG
This sequence comes from Comamonadaceae bacterium, assembly GCA_013823485.1. Taxonomy (GTDB): domain Bacteria; phylum Pseudomonadota; class Gammaproteobacteria; order Burkholderiales; family Burkholderiaceae_C; genus Hydrogenophaga. Next base: position 32,559 of record PNMF01000011.1, on the reverse strand, counting down.
GCGCGCGCGTGGTGCGGGTGCACGATGTGCGCGCCACGGTGGACGCCTTGCGGGTCTGGCAGGCCGCGATAATGCGCGGTTGACCCGACAACAAGGAGGAGACTGCACATGGCCCGCACCTATTTCGGCACCGACGGCATCCGGGGCACCGTGGGGCAAGCCCCGATCACGCCCGACTTCGTCCTGCGCCTGGCCCATGCGGTGGGGCGGGTGCTGCGGCGCACCGAAAAACACCCCACGGTGCTGATCGGCAAGGACACCCGCATTTCCGGCTACATGCTGGAGGCTGCGCTGGAATCCGGCTTCAACTCGGCGGGGGTGGATGTGGTGCTGCTCGGCCCGGTGCCGACCCCGGCGGTGGCCTACCTCACCCGCGCCCAGCGCGCGAGCCTGGGTGTGGTGATTTCCGCCAGCCACAACCCGTTTGCCGACAACGGCATCAAGTTCTTCAGCGCCCAGGGCACCAAGCTGCCCGATGCCTGGGAGCTGGCGGTGGAGGCCGCCCTGGAAGAACCGCCGGTGTGGGTGGCCGCCGCCGAGCTGGGCAAGTCCCGCCGGCTGGACGATGCCGCCGGGCGCTACATCGAGTTCTGCAAGAGCACCGTGCCCAACAGCCTGAGCCTCAAGGGCCTGAAGATCGTGGTCGACGGCGCCCACGGCGCGGCGTACCACATTGCCCCGGCGGTGTTCCACGAGCTGGGCGCCGAGGTGGTGAAGATCGGCTGCCACCCGGACGGGCTCAACATCAACGCCGGTGTGGGCGCCACCCATCCCGAGGCCATGGTCGAGGCGGTGCGCCAGCATCAGGCCGACTACGGCGTGGCGCTCGATGGCGACGCCGACCGGCTGCAGATGGTCGACCGCCATGGCCGCCTGTTCAACGGCGACGAGCTGCTCTACCTGATGACCGCCGACCGCCTTGCCCGCGATGAAGACGTGCCCGGCGTCATCGGCACGCTGATGACCAACATGGCGGTCGAGGTGGCCCTCAAGGCGCGTGGCGTGAAGTTCGTGCGGGCCAGGGTGGGCGACCGGTACGTGCTCGAAGAGCTGGAGCGGCAGGGCTGGATTCTGGGCGGCGAAGGTTCGGGCCATCTGCTGGTGCTCGACCGCCACACCACCGGCGACGGTCTGGTCTCGGCCCTGCAGGTGCTGCACGCCTGTGTCGACAGCGGCCGCACCATGGCAGAGTTGCTGAGCGACGTGACCCTGTTCCCCCAGACCCTGCTCAACGTGCGGCTGCAGCCCGGGCAGGACTGGAAGACCAACCAGCGGCTGCAGGACGAAACACGCGCGGTGGAAGCCGAGCTCGGCGACGCCGGGCGGGTGCTGATCCGCGCCAGCGGCACCGAGCCGTTGCTGCGGGTGATGGTGGAAGCCCGGGACGCACACCAGGCCCGCGCCTGCGCGGAGCGTCTGGTGGCGGCGGTGCAGGCGGGCTGAGCATGGCCGAGTTGACCGTGCGGCTGGCCGATTACGCCAGCCCCGCCGATGCCCGCGCCGTGGTCGATCTGCTCGACGCCTATGCCCGCGACCCGGCGGGCGGCAGCGAGGCGCTTGGCGAATACGCCCGCACCCATCTGGTGGCCGAGCTGGCGGCCCGTCCGCAGGCCTACAGCATCCTGGCGTTCGATGGCGATCAGCCGGTCGGGCTGGTGAACTGCATCGAAGGTTTCTCGACCTTCAAGTGCCGGCCGCTGGTGAACGTGCACGACGTGGCCGTGCTGGCCAGCCACCGTGGCCGCGGTGTGGCCCGGCTGATGCTGCTCGAGGCCGAAGCCGTCGCGCTGCAGCGCGGTGCGGTGAAGATGACGCTGGAGGTGCTGTCCGGCAACACGTCCGCGCTGGCGCTGTACCGGCGTCTGGGCTACGCGGGTTACCAGCTGGACCCGGCCATGGGCACGGCCGAGTTCATGCAGAAATGGATCGGCCCCGCTCAATAGAGCAGGAAGCGCTGGCGGTTGGCCACCCAGGCCGCCTCGTCGCGCGCGGCGGCAGCTTCCAGCGCATCGGCTGAGGCCGCCAGGTCGTCCACCCACTCCCGCAGCACCGGGCCACCGTTGATGAGGTCGATGGCCAGCCGGTCGTGTTCGTATTCGTAGGGGAAGTCGCGCCACAGCGGGTAGTCCGGCCGCTGCAGCCGGATGGCACGGAAGGCCAGCGCCTGCAGCCGCCAGGGCCGGAAGGCGGCGTGGTCGTAGTGGGTCGGGTCTTCGACATGGATCTGCACGCCGGCGCACAGCCGACCCGCATGTTTGTGGAAAGTGGGTTCGAACCAGCAGGGGCGCAGCACGCTGCCCTGCAGCCACTGCGGAGCGATGCGGCGCATGTCGGCCAGCAGCCGGGTGGTGTCGATGTCGGGGGCGCCGAACAGTTCCAGCGGGCGGGTGGTGCCGCGTCCCTCGCTGAGCGTGGTGCCTTCGAGCATGACGGTGCCGGCGTAGGCCCGCGCCATGGACAGGTTGGGCGCATTCGGGCTCGGATTGACCCAGCTGCGTTCGCCCTGCGGCCAGCCGAAACCGGGGCCGGCTTCGGGCTGCCAGCCGGCCATGGCAATGACCTGGTACTCGACCTCCAGCCCCAGCTCCGCGATGAACCAGTGGCCCAGCTCGCCCATGGTCATGCCGTGCCGCATGGGCATGGGGCCGGCGCCCACGAAGCTCTCCCAGCCCGGCTGCAGCAGCGTGCCCTCGACCGGGCGGCCGGCGGGGTTGGGCCGGTCCAGCACCCAGACCGCCTTGCCATGGCGGGCAGCCGCCTCCAGCACATACCGCAGCGTGGTGATGAAGGTGTAGATGCGGCAGCCGAGGTCCTGCAGGTCGACCAGCAGCACGTCGAAGCTGTCCATCATGGCGTCGGTGGGGCGGCGCACCTCGCCATACAGGCTGAACACCGGTATGCCCAGGCGCGGATCGGTGAAGTCGGGCGACTCGACCATGTTGTCCTGCTTGTCGCCGCGCAACCCGTGCTGCGGTCCGAAGGCGGCGCTCAGGCGGATGTCGGGCAGGGCGGCCAGCGCATCCAGGCTGTGGGTGAGGTCGCGGGTGACCGAGGCCGGGTGCGCCAGCAGGGCGACCCGCCGGCCTTGCAGCGGACGGCGCAGTTCGGGTTCGTCGATCAGCCGTTCGATGCCGAAGCGCAGGGGAGCAGTGGACATGGGAGAGGAGGGCAGAGGGATCAAAAGGATCGGAGCGGGCGGTCGGCCGGCAGGCGCAGCACATGACCGCCGGGGTGGTGGAAGTCCGGTCGGGGTGCCGGGTGGTGCAGGGCCCACCAGCACAGCGGGCCGCCGGCGGTCTCGACCACGGCGGTGAGGCCGATGCGCCAGCCGGGGTGGTCGTCGTCGGGCGGGTCGGGCAGGGTCAGCTGGGCCACCAGCTGGGCGCCGTCGATCAGGGGCTGGAACCGCAGCACCGGCGCATCGGGCCGGGCGGCGGCCGGAGCGCTCTCGCCTTCTCGCTGGTTTTCGCTTTCGCGTTCACGCTCGGCTGCGAACCGGTAGCAGGCCCACTGGCCCGACGGCGAAAAATTGAACTCGGTATAGCTTGGCGAGCCGTCGTCGCGGCGGATGAAGGCCTCGAAACAGGTGTGCTGCCACAGGCCGTCGGCCGGGCCGGCGGGTTGCGGCGCCGGCCAGACGATGCTCGCCGGATCGGCCTGGACACGCCACAGCAAGGTCAGCAGCGATCCGCTGCGCTCCAGCCCGACCCGCACGCCCAGCGGCACCGGGGCAGGGCTGGCGGGGTGGCAGGTGAGGTCGAGCGGCGTCATGGCCGTCATTCTGGCAGCAGCGCCGACGCCACCCTGGCGGGCGTCACATGAAAGTCATGTGACTGCCATGAGATGGTCACGGCTGGCGGACAAACTGCCCGGCATGCCTGAGAAAACGACCCACGCCCAGGAGCCTGCCATGAAGGAACTGCCCACCCCCACGCTCGACCTGTCGCCAGCTGCCTGGCCTCGGGGGTCACTTCATCCCCGCCCGCTGGCAACGCCTGCGGGCCCGGTGGCCGGCATCGAGGTGGCCTGGGCGCGGCATCTGGACGAAGTTCGTGAAGCGCAGCGCCTGAGGTACCAGGTGTTCGCCCAGGAGATGGGCGCGCGCCTGCCGGTCACGGTGCCGGGCCACGACATCGACCTGTTCGACGATTACTGCGAACACCTGCTGGTGCGCGACACCGCCACCCGGGCGGTGGTCGGCACCTACCGGGTGCTCACCCCGGCCCAGGCCCGCCGCGTGGGCAGCACCTACAGCGACACCGAGTTCGACCTCACCCGCCTGCGCGGCGTGCGCGAGCGCATGGTGGAGCTCGGCCGCAGCTGCGTGCACGCCGACCACCGCCATGGCGGCGTCATCATGGCCCTGTGGGGTGCGCTGGCCGGGTTCATGGTGAACAACCGGCTGGACATGATGATCGGCTGCGCCAGCATCCCCATGCACCACGAAGGCCCGCACGGCCGCGTGGGCGGCGGACATGCAGCGGCCAGCATCTGGCGGCAGGTCAGCCGCACCCATCTGGCGCCGATCGATTTCCATGTGCGGCCGCGCCTGCCGCTGCCGGTGGAGCAGCTCGACGACAGCCTCGATGTGGAGCCGCCGGCCCTGATCAAGGGTTACCTGCGGCTGGGCGCCAAGGTGCTGGGCCCGCCGGCCTGGGACCCGGACTTCAACGCCGCCGATCTGCCCATGTTCATGCGCATCGCCGATCTGCCCTCGCGCTACCGGCGGCACTTCCTGGGAACCTGACCCGGTGCGCATCCTCATCGTCACCGACATCTGGCAGACCCACGACCACGGCGTGGGTCACCTGCTGGTGGAGCTCACCCGCGAGCTGCAGCAGATCGGCCATTCGGTGACGGTGGTGCAGCCCGGCTCGTTTGCCTGCCTGCCCCTGGGGGCCGGTGCGCCGCGCTGGGTGGCCTGGCCGGGCGAGCGCCTGCGCCGCCTGATGGACGAAGCCCGGCCGGACGCGGTGCACATTGCCACGCAGGGGCCGCTGGGCTGGGCGGCCCGACGCCATTGCCTGCGCCGCCGCTGGCCGTTTTCGAGTGCCTGCCACAGCGATGTGGCGGGCTGGCTGCACGAGCGCGCCCGCTGGCCTCTGGGCTGGGCCGATGCACTCATGCGCAAGTTTCACCGCCCCAGCAGCGCGGTGCTGGTGAGCAGCCCGGCCCTGCTGCGCCGCCTGCACGACCTGGGCTGGACCGGCCTGCACGACTGGTCCACCGGCGTCGACACGCGTCTGTTCAAGCTGGCCGACCCGCCGCTGACCGACCGCGGACTGGGGCCGCTGGCCCGGCCGGTGAGCCTGTATGTCGGCCCTGTCACGCACGAGCGCGAGGTCGAGGCGTTTCTGGAGCTGGATGTCCCCGGCAGCAAACTGGTGTGCGGCGAGGGCCCGCAGGCGCGCGCCCTGCGGCAGCGCCACCCCAACGTCCACTGGCTCGGCGTGCTGCCGCGCCACGAGCTGGTCCGCATCTACCAGGCAGCCGACGTGCTGGTTTATCCCGGCCGGCAGGACGGCGCCGGCCGCGTGGTGCTGGAGGCCATGGCCTGCGGCACGCCGGTGGCCGCGCGCCCGGTGGATGGCCCGCTGCAGCGGGTGGCCGGGGAGGGCGGTGCGCTGGACGACGACCTGCTGGCCGCCTGGCACGCTGCCCTGCGGCAGCCGCGCCGGCAGGTGCATGCCCATGCGCTGGCGTTTGCCTGGCCACGTGCTGCCGCCGAGTTCGTCCAGCGCCTGCCCAGCATTCCGGTGAACCGTCGCAGCCGGCCCATGCCGACCCCGCTGCACAGCATGCTTCCGCGGTGAAATAATGAACGAGAAATCTCCGGCGCAGCCCACCGGGCCGGCGCCGTCACCCCTACGGTCCATGAGCACCCCTCCCCACAGCAACCGGCATTCCCTTCTCGACCGCGATCACAGCATCCTCGCCTTCAACGAGCGGGTGATGGACTGGGCCCGCCGCCCTGACGTTCCGTTGCTGGAGCGCCTGCGTTACCTGAGCATCGTGTCCAGCAACCTCGACGAGTTCTTCGAGGTGCGGGTCGCGCCCCACATCACAGCCGCCAAGGCGAACGAGCAACGCGGCCTCTATACCGCACAGACCTACGACCAGCTCTCGGCCAAGGTGCACGAACTGGTGGCCCAGCAATACGCCATCTACAACGACGAACTGCTGCCGCTGCTCGAGAAGAAGGGCATCAAGCTGGTGTCGCACGGCGAGCGCACCACCTCGCAGCGCCGCTGGGTGAAGGACTTTTTCGTCAGCGAAGTGCAGCCGCTGCTGATGCCGGTCGGGCTCGACCCGGCGCACCCGTTTCCGCAGGTGGCCAACAAGTCGCTCAACTTCATCGTGCGGCTCACCGGCAAGGACGCCTTCGGCCGCGAGAACGAGATCGCCATCGTCAAGGTGCCGCGCATCCTGCCGCGCTTCGTGCGCATGCCGCAGGCCAAGGGTTCGCGGCAGGCCCTGTTCGTGTCGATCTCCAGCCTGATCCGGTCCCACCTGGGCGACCTGTTCCCCGGCCGCCAGGTCACCGAGTTCTCGCAGTTCCGCGTGACCCGCCATTCGGATCTGGCGGTGGACGAGGAAGAGGTCAAGAACCTGCGCACCGCGTTGCGCAAAGGGCTGCAGCAGCGGCACTACGGCCAGGCCCTGCGCCTGGAGGTGTCGGCCGGCTGCTCGGAATTCCTCTCCAGCTTCCTGCTGGAACAGTTCGGCCTGCCGGCAGCGGCGCTCTACCGCGTGCCCGGCCCGGTCAACCTGGTGCGGCTGAACCAGCTGATCGACAAGGTCGATGCGCCCGCGTTGCGCTTCGAGACCTACAACGCCGGCTGGCCGGTGCAGCTCACCCCGGGCCAGTCGTACTTCGAGCGGCTGCAGCAGGGCGATGTGCTGATCCACCAGCCCTACGAGAGCTTCGACGCGGTGCTGGCTTTCCTGCGCGAGGCGGTGCAGGACCCGGACGTGCTGGCCATCAAGCAGACCATCTACCGCACCGGCGCCAAGTCCGAGCTGATGGAGCTGCTGCGCGAGGCGGTGCGCCGGGGCAAGGAAGTCACGGCGGTGGTGGAGCTCAAGGCCCGCTTCGATGAGGAGGCCAACATCAACTACGCCGAGCGGCTGGAATCGGTCGGGGCGCAGGTGGTGTACGGCGTGGTGGGCCTCAAGACGCACGCCAAGATGCTGCTGGTCACCCGGCGCGAAGAAAGCGGCCTGCGCCGCTATGCCCACATCTCCACCGGCAACTACAACCCGGGCACCGCGCGGCTCTACACCGACCTGAGCTACCTCACCGCCGACCCGCTTCTCACCGCCGACCTGGACCAGATCTTCCTGCACCTGGCCAGCCAGAACCGGCTGCCGAAGATGAACAAGGCGCTGATGGCGCCGTTCCACCTGCACAAGGCGATGCTGGACAAGGTCGAGGCCGCCGGGGCGGCGGCCGCCGCCGGCAAGCCGGCCAGCATCGTGCTGAAGATGAATGCGCTGACCGACGAGCCGATGGCCCGTGCACTGGCGCACGCCTCGCAGCAGGGCGTCAAGATCGACCTGATCGTGCGTGGCGCCTGCGTGCTCCCGGCCCAGGTGCCGGGTTTCACCGACAACGTCCGGGTGCGCTCGGTGATCGGGCGGCTGCTGGAGCACTCGCGGGTGTTCCAGTTCCGGATCGACGGGGTGGAGGAGCTGTGGCTGTCCAGCGCCGACTGGATGAACCGCAACATGCTGCGGCGCATCGAGCTGGCCTGGCCGGTGACCGATCCGGTGCTGCGCAACCGCATCGTCGACGAATGCCTGCTGGCCTACCTGCACGACACGCGCGACGCCTGGCTGCTGCAGCCCGACGGCACCTACATGCCGGCGGCCAAGTCCGGCGGCACCCGCCGCAGCCGCGCCGTGCAGCATTCGGCCCAGTCGAGCCTGATGGCGCTCTACGGCACCAAGGGCTGAGGCGGGAGCGGGCGATGGATCTGATCCTGTGGCGCCACGCCGAAGCGCACGAGCATCCTGACCTGCTGGAAGGGCAGCCGGGCGACGAAGCCGATCTGGCCCGCCGCCTCACGCCGCGCGGCGAGAAGCAGGCCGCGCGCATGGCGGCCTGGCTGGACCGGCAGCTGCCCGAGGGCACGCGGATCTGGTGCAGCCCGGCCACCCGCTGCGAACAGACCGTGATGGCGCTGGGCCGCAAGTACCGCACCAGCCCGACCATCCTGCCGGAAGCCTCGTCCGGCGCTCTGCTCGATCTGGTGAACTGGCCCGAGGGCCGTTCACCGGTGCTGGTGGTCGGCCATCAGCCCACGCTGGGCTGGGTCATCAGCCAGACCGTGGGCATGCAACGCGATGAGTGCGCCGTCAAGAAGGGCGCTGTGTGGTGGCTGCGGCACCGCGAGCGCGCCGGGGTGCAGCAGACGGTGATCCTGGCTGTGCAGACACCGGAGCTGCTTTGACGGCTGCCTTGGCCGGTGCCTTGCGGGCGACCGGCTTTTTGGCGGCCACCGGCTTCTTGACCGCGACCGGCTTGGCCACCGCTTTTTTGGCGGCTGCCTTTGCCGCCACCTGAGGCGCCGGCTCGGCCTGCGGCCGGCCGGGCTTGAGGGTCGGCACCGCTGCGGTGGCGGCCTTGAAGGCGGCATCGTTCATGGCGACCAGGGCCATCAGGCCGGCGCGCAGCAGTTCGCTCTTCTTCACCGAGGTGCCGAGCGCGATGGCGCGGGTCTTGAGCGCCTCGATGGCGGCGTATTCGCTCTTGGGGATGGTGAAGCTGTCGCGCACCAGCTTGGGTTTGCGGGTGGCGTTCTTGCTGTCGGACATGGGGCCTCCGTAGATGTTGTCGCAAGCGACGGAAGGCAACAGTGTAAATCGTATAAACGGTTTCAGCGGATGTCGGCGCTGAATTTCCAGTCGGTCTTCTGCCAGGCCAGCACCTCTTCGCTCAGCAGCCAGGCCGACTGCGGGTAGCGCCGTGCCCAGCCGGGCTGGGTGGTCAGGCGAAAGGCGCCCGCCTTGTAGCTCAGGCGCACCGCCGAGTGTTCGGGCATCTGGCGGGCGTGGCACATCAGCACCGCCAGCCGCAGGCAGAGCAGCTGCTTGGCGAACAGCTCGTCCTGAAGCGCCTCGCCGAGCTTGCGGAGCTTGCCGCGCTGGCCCAACACCAGCAGGCTCATGCGGTGCAGTTCGGGAATCGAGAAGCCGGGTGCGTCCACATGGTCGAGCACATAGGCGCCGTGGTGGTGGGCCCGGTCGTGGGAGATGTGGGTGCCGATCTCGTGCAGCCGGGCCGCCCAGGCCAGCTTCTGGGAATAGCGCTGGTTCTGGTCGTCCTGGGCTGCCACCTGGGCGAACAGCGCCATGGCCACCTCGCCGACCCGGCTGGCCTGGGCGGTGTCGATGGAGAAGCGCTGGGTCAGCCAGTTGACGGTGCGCTCGCGCACGTCGCCGCCGTCGGTCTCGCGGTCGATCAGGTCGTACAGGGCCCCTTGGCGCAAGGCACCCTGGGCCGGCAGCATCTGCTGGATGTCGAACAGGTCGAAGATGGCGCGCAGCACCGCCACGCCGCCGGCAATGACCGGGCGGCGATCGTCCTTCAGGCCGTCGAGCTTCAGGGCATCCACGTTGCCGGCGCGGATCAGCCGGTCGGTCAGCCAGTCCAGGCCGCTACGGGTGACCAGACCGGTGGCCCAGCCGTTGGCACCCAGCATTTCGGCCACGGCGCCGACCGTGCCCGACGAGCCGTAGGCCACGTTCCATTCGGTGGGCGGGAAGGTGTCCAGGGCTTCGTCCAGCACCGCCTTGGCGGCGACCTCGGCGGTCTTGAAGGCGGCCGCGCTGACGGCGCCGCGGGCGAAGTAGCGGCCCGACCAGGCCACGCTGCCCAGCCGGTAGGACTCCATGGCCTGCGCGGTGTAACCCTGGCCCAGGATCATTTCGGTGGAGCGTCCGCCGATGTCGACCACCAGCCGTTTTTCATCCGAATGGGGCAGCAGCCGGGACACGCCCTGGTAGATCAGGCGCGCTTCTTCGTGGCCCGAGACCACCTCGATGGCAAAACCCAGGATGGCCTGGGCATGGCGCAGGAACTCCTCGCGGTTGCGGGCTTCCCGCAGGGTCTGGGTCGCCACCGCCCGCACCTGCTGCTTCTTGAACCCGTGCAGCCGTTCTGCGAAGCGGGCCAGGCATTCCCAGCCGCGCTGCATGGCGGCCTGGCTGAGCACCTTGTCGTCGTCGAGGCCGCTGCCCTGGCGGACGGTTTCCTTCAGGTATTCGATGCGCTCGATGTGGCCGGAGTGGTAACGGCCGATCTCCAGGCGAAAGCTGTTGGAGCCAAGGTCGATGGCAGCGAGGAGGGTTCCGTTTTGCATTGCGGGATGAGGGGCCGGGTCGGGTCGGGTCTGCAGGGAAGGGCAGCGGACGCAACGGGCGAGCCTGAATTGCGAGCCCGGATTGTGACGCATGCCGACCGCCGCGCCGGGCTCTGTGACAGTGGGTTGTTTGTCACGTCAATGTCACAAAGCGTCCATAAAGTTCCGCCTGTCCCCCAACACCTACCGCAAGGACCGACATGAACTCCAAACGCACCCTCCTGAAGTCCGTGGCCGCTGCCGCACTGGCCACCCTGGCACTCGGCTCCGCACACGCCGCCGACATCACCGGCGCTGGCGCCACGTTCCCGTTCCCGATCTATGCGAAGTGGGCCGAAATGTACAAGGCCCAGACCGGTGTCGGTCTGAACTACCAGTCGATCGGTTCCTCCGGCGGCATCCGCCAGATCCGCGCCAAGACCGTGGCCTTCGGCGCCACCGACGCTCCGGTGTCGGGTGCCGATCTGGACAAGGACGGCATGGTCCAGTTCCCCGCCATCATCGGCGGCACCGTGCCGGTGTTCAACCTGGACGGTTTCAAGCAGGGTGAAGTCCGCATCACCGGCCCGGTGCTGGCCGAGATGTTCATGGGCAAGATCACCAACTGGAACGACCCCAAGATCGCCGCCCTGAACCCGGGCAAGACCTTCCCCAGCCAGGCCATCACCGTGGTGCACCGCGCCGACGGCTCCGGCACCACCTTCAACTGGACCGACTACCTGAGCGTGGTGAGCAAGGAGTGGGCCGACACCGTGGGCAAGGGTGCCGCCGTCAAGTGGCCCGCCCCGACCTCGGTGGGTGGCCGTGGCAACGAAGGCGTGGCCGCCAACGTGTCGCGCACCCGCGGCTCGATCGGCTACGTGGAATACGCCTACGCCAAGAAGAACAACATCCCCTACATGCAGCTGCAGAACGCCGACGGCAACTTCGTGTCGCCGGATGACAAGACCTTCGCTGCCGCTGCCGCCGGTGTGGACTGGTTCAGCGTGCCCGGCATGGGCGTGTCCATGGTCAACGCCAAGGGCAAGGATGCATGGCCGGTGAGCACCGCCTCCTTCATCCTGATGTACAAGGAGCCGGCCGACAAAGCCCAGTCCGCCGAAGTGCTGAAGTTCTTCGAGTGGTCGTTCAAGAACGGCAAGCAGGCCGCCCTGGACCTGGACTACGTGCCGATGCCCGACGCCGTGACCACCCAGATCCGCCAGCGCGTCTGGTCGCAGATCGCCAAGTAAACACCGGCGTTTCCGCCCTGTGCTGACCCGCTGGCCGACCCCGATCGGTCAGCGGGTTTGCGGTTTAAAGTCTGTGATACCGACCCGGAGGGGGTCATGAACACCAACACCACCACAGCAGACAGCCCCATGGCCAGTTCCATCGAATCCACGTTCAGCCGCCAGGAAGAGCGGGACGCCGAGCAGATGCAGGCCATTGCCCGCCGGCAGCGCCTGCAGGACGTCATCTTCCACCGACTCACCCAGGGGTTCTCGCTCCTGGTGCTGGTGGCCCTGGTCGGCATCATTGCCTCCCTGTTCTACAACGCCTGGCCCACTTTCCAGAAGTTCGGCGTGGCGTTCCTGTGGACGGTGGAGTGGGACATCGTCAACGAGGAGTACGGTGCGGCCATTGCCATCGTGGGCACGATGCTCAGCGCCGGCATCGCCATGCTGATTGCGGTTCCGCTGGCCTTCGGCATTGCGCTGTTCCTGACCGAAACCTGCCCGGTCTGGCTGCGTCGGCCGCTGGGCACGGCCATCGAGCTGCTGGCGGCGGTGCCGTCCATCATCTACGGCATGTTCGGCCTGTTCGTGTTCGCACCGATCTTTGCCGACTACATGCAGATGCCGTTGCAGACCCTGCTGGGCGGCATGCCGCTGGTGGGCTGGCTGTTCGGTGGCGCCACCAACGGCCTGGGCATCATGGCGGCCGGTGTCATCCTGGCCTTCATGATCCTGCCGTTCATTGCTGCGGTCATGCGCGACGTGTTCGAGATCACGCCGCCCATCCTGCGCGAGTCGGCCTACGGCCTGGGCTGCACCACCTGGGAGGTGGTCCGCAAGGTGGTGCTGCCGTACACCCAGAAGGGCGTCATCGGCGGCATCATGCTCGGCCTGGGGCGGGCCCTCGGCGAGACCATGGCGGTGACCTTCGTCATCGGCAACGCCAACCGCATGCCGGGCACGCTGTTCTCGCCCGGCACCTCGATCGCTTCGGTGCTGGCCAACGAATTCGGCGAAGCCGCCGACCTGCACTTCAACACGCTGTTCGCACTCGGCTTCCTGCTGTTCTGCATCACCTTCCTGGTGCTGGCGGTGGCCAAGTGGATGATCATCCGGGCCGAAAAGGCCAAGGGCTTCTGAGCCGGAAACAGGATTCCCCATGGAAATCAACGCTTCTCTCTACGCCCGCCGCCGCCGCGCCAACTGGATCGGCCTGACGCTGTCCATGTCGGCCATGGCCCTGGGCCTGTTCGTGCTGCTCTGGATCCTGTGGGTGCTGTTCTCCAACGGCATCGCCGGTCTGGACGCCAACATCTTCACCGCCGACACCCCCGCTCCCGGCTCGGAGGGCGGTGGCCTGCGCAACGCCCTGCTGGGCAGCCTGATGATCGTCGGCCTGTCGGTGCTGGTGTCGACCCCGGTGGGCATCCTGGCCGGCGTCTACCTGGCCGAATACGGCGACACCAGCAAGACCGCCGAGGTGACCCGCTTCGTGACCGACATCATGCTGTCGGCCCCGTCGATCGTGCTGGGTCTGTTCGTGTACGCCATTGCGGTGGCCACGGTGGGCAACTTCTCGGGTTACGCCGGCAGCCTGGCGCTCTCGCTGATTGCCATCCCGGTGGTCGTGCGCACCACCGAGAACATGCTGCGGCTGGTGCCCGGCAGCCTGCGTGAAGCCGCCTTTGCCCTGGGTGCGCCGCGCTGGAAGGTCGCCACCATGGTCACGCTGCGCGCCGCCAAGAGCGGTGTGATCACCGGTCTGCTGCTGGCGGTGGCCCGCATCAGCGGCGAAACCGCTCCGCTGCTGTTCACCGCACTCAACAACCAGTTCTTCAGCACCGACATGGGCGGCCCGATGGCCAACCTGCCGGTGGTGATCTTCCAGTTCGCGCTCAGCCCGTACGACAACTGGATCCGGCTGGCCTGGAGCGGCGCACTGATCATCACCCTGACCGTGCTGGTGCTCAACATCCTCGCCCGCGTGGTGTTCCGCGACAAGGTCAAGGGCTGAAGCCCGCGCCTGCCACCACCCGCTGCAACGAACCCATTCAAGGAATACCGTCATGTCCGACACCGCCATGGTCATCAACCGCGACAACCTGGCCCGACCCGTTGCCGCCACCGGCGAGCCGGTGCGCAACGCCATCGAGGTCCGCAACCTGAACTTCTTCTACGGCAAGTTCCAGGGCCTGAAAGACATCAACCTGGACATCCAGGAAAAGCGGGTCACCGCCTTCATCGGCCCCTCGGGCTGCGGCAAGTCCACCCTGCTGCGCACCCTCAACCGTATGTACAGCCTGTACCCGGGCCAGCGGGCTGAGGGCACCATCAGCTTCTACGGCGACAACATCCTCGATCCCAAGCAGGACATCAACCTGCTGCGCGCCCGGATCGGCATGGTGTTCCAGAAGCCGACGCCGTTCCCGATGTCCATCTACGACAACATCGCCTTCGGCGTGAAGCTCTACGAGAACCTCTCCCGCAGCGACATGGACGAGCGCGTGGAATGGGCCCTGACCAAGGCCGCGCTGTGGAAGGAGGTCAAGGACAAGCTGGGCCAGAGCGGCCTGTCGCTGTCCGGTGGTCAGCAGCAGCGTCTGTGCATCGCCCGCAGCGTGGCGGTCAAGCCGTCGGTGCTGCTGCTGGACGAGCCCACCTCCGCGCTCGACCCGATCTCCACCGGCAAGGTCGAGGAGCTGGTGCACGAGCTCAAGCAGGACTACACCATTGCCATCGTGACCCACAACATGCAGCAGGCCGCCCGCTGCAGCGACTTCACCGCCTACATGTACCTGGGCGAGCTGGTCGAGTTCGGCTCCACCGAGCAGATCTTCTTCAAGCCGGCCAAGACGGCCACCGAGGACTACATCACCGGCCGCTTCGGCTGATCCGGCGCCCACCACAGGAGACCCCATGAGCGACAAACACCTCTCCAGCCAGTTCGACGCCGAACTCAACTCCATTTCCACCCACGTGCTGGAAATGGGCGGCATGGTCGAAGCCCAGCTCCACCAGGCGGTCTATGCCCTGGTCAACATGAGTCTGGAGACCGCCCACCAGGTGATCGAGAACGAGGCCCGCATCAACCAGATGGAGCTGCAGATCGATCACGAGATCATCTCCACCATCGGCCGGCGCCAGCCCACCGCCCGCGACCTGCGGTTCCTGATGGCCATCTCGCGCACCACCCAGAACCTGGAGCGCGCCGGGGACGAAGTGGCGCGCATCGCCCGCATGGTCAAGTCGATCATCGAGAACGGCACGCCGCGCAACCTGCCCACCTCCGAGCTGCGGCTGGCCTCCGACCTGGCGGCCTCCATGCTGCGCAAGACGCTCGACTCGTTTGCCCGCCTCGACACCACCATGGCGCTGGCCATCATCAAGGGCGACGACGACATCGACCGCGAGTACAACGGCTTCCTGCGCAAGCTCATCACCTACATGATGGAAGACCCGCGCACCATCTCGCCCAGCCTGGACCTGCTGTTCCTGGCCAAGTCCATCGAGCGGGTGGGCGACCACGCCAAGAACATCGCCGAACAGATCATCTTCATCGTCAAGGGCGAAGACATCCGCCATGTCCCGGTGGACAAGGTGGCTTCGGTGGTCGGATGAGAAAGCTGCCCCGCGTGCTGGTGGTCGAGGACGAACCCTCGATCGCCGAACTCATTGCCGTCAACCTGCGCCACAACGGGTTTGCCCCGACCGTGGTCTTCGACGGCGCGGCCGCCCAGCGTGAGGTCGATGCGGTGCTGCCCGACGTCATCCTGCTGGACTGGATGCTGCCCGGCGAAAGCGGCGCCTCGCTGGCCCGCCAGTGGCGCAAGCAGGAGCGGACCAAGACGGTTCCCATCCTGATGCTGACCGCCCGCAGCGACGAGTCCGACAAGGTGCAGGGGCTGGACGCCGGCGCCGACGACTACATCACCAAGCCGTTTTCCACCCAGGAGCTGATGGCCCGCATCCGCGCCGTGTTGCGCCGCCGGGCCCCCGAGGTGGTGAACGACTCGGTCCAGGTCGGTGACCTGACGCTGGACGCCGCCACCTACCGGGTGAGTTTCCGGGGCACTGAACTCAAGGTCGGCCCGACCGAGTTCAAGCTGCTGCACTACCTCATGAAGCACGCCGAGCGCGTGCACACGCGTGGTACCCTGCTCGACAAGGTCTGGGGAGACCACGTGTTCATCGAGGAGCGCACCGTGGACGTGCACGTCAAACGTTTGAGGGAGTCGCTCGGTCAGGCGGCCAGCATGATCGAGACCGTGCGGGGAGCCGGCTACCGGCTCACCGCCCAAGGCAGCGGCCTGCGCCCTGCACAGGGAACCTCCGCCTCCACCGCATGACCCGGCGGGTGATCGAGCTGCTGCTGCTGGTGGCACTGGCAGCGGTGTGGGGTTGGTCGCGCGATTCGGCGCCGATGGCGGTCGGCGGTGCGCTGGTCGGTGCGCTGGTCTGGGCCATCATCGACAGCCTGCGTGCCAACCGGGTGCTGAAGTGGCTGAACAAGGCCGATCTTTCCCGGGCGCCCGACATGAGCGGCACCTGGGGCGAGGTGCTGGAGCGCTGCCGGCGCCTGGTCAAGAAGCTGGAGAAAAAGGCCCAGAACAGCGATGCCCGGCTGGAGGACTTCCTCTCCGCCATCCAGGCGTCGCCCAACGGGGTGGTGCTGCTGGATTCCAGCGGGCGCATCGAATGGGCCAACCTGACGGCAGCCAGCCATCTGGGTTTCGACCCGCAACGCGATCTCGGCCAGTACGTGCGCAACATGGTGCGCAACCCGGCGTTCTCCAGCTACCTGACCGAGGGCGACTTCAGCCACGAGATCCAGGTCGATGGCGTCGGGCCGCGCCCGTCCCAGCCCAGCCGCATCTCGCTGCAGATCCACCCCTACGGCAAGAAGCGCAAGCTGATGCTCACCCGCGACATCACGGCGGTGCAGCTGGCCGAGACCATGAGGCGCGACTTCGTGGCCAATGTGTCGCACGAGATCCGCACGCCGCTCACGGTGCTGAGCGGCTTCGTGGAAACCATGCAGAGCCTGCCGCTCGAAGAGGCCGATCGGACCCGCTACCTGGAGCTCATGAGCCAGCAGGCCCAGCGCATGCAGACGCTGGTGAGCGACCTGCTGACCCTCTCCCGCCTGGAGGGCAGTCCTGCGCCGGGTCTGAGCGAATGGTCGGACGCCGAGGAGCTGCTGGGGCACGTGGTGCAGGAGGCCCGTGGCCTGACCATGGCGATTGCGCCGACGCCCCACCGGATCGAGCCGGTGGGCGCCGACCGCTTCTGGGTGGCCGGCAGCAAGAGCGAGCTGCTGAGCGCCATGTCGAACCTGCTGAGCAATGCGGTGCGCTACACCCCCGGGGGCGGTCTGATCGAGCCGGGGTGGCGCCTGCGGGACGATGGTTCGGCCGAGTTCTTCGTCAAGGACAACGGGCCCGGCATCGCGGCGGAACACCTGCCCAGGCTGACCGAACGCTTTTACCGGGTGGACCGCAGCCGCTCCCGCGAGACCGGCGGCACCGGGCTGGGGCTGGCCATCGTCAAGCATGTGGCCCAGCGGCACGGCGGCCAGCTCGACGTGCAGAGCACCCTCGGGGAGGGTTCCTGTTTCGTGATCGGACTGCCGTCCAACCGCATCCGGCGTTACGCGCCTTCCTGAGCGCGCGAGGTTCGCTCAGCGGCCGATGCGGCGGTAGACCAGCAGCGTTTCCTTGCTGTCGGTGAGCCGGCTGACCGAGGCCTGG
The DNA here is from genome assembly GCA_013823485.1 of Comamonadaceae bacterium. GTDB lineage: Bacteria > Pseudomonadota > Gammaproteobacteria > Burkholderiales > Burkholderiaceae_C > Hydrogenophaga. Next base: position 15,231 of record PNMF01000011.1, on the reverse strand, counting down.
TAGGCCCATTCGGTCAGCGCCACGCGCTGGTCCAGCGTCGGCTGCGATGCGGGCGACACCACCATCACACGGCAGCGGGCATCGCCCGGTGCTTCCGAGCGGACCATTTTCAGGCCGCCGTGGTAGCGCAGTGCGGTGAGCTGCCCCGCATTCAGGCCATCGGCCATGACGCAGCTGCCGGCCGGGACCAGGGTCGCAATCCGGCGCGACAGCGGCCCGTAGCTGCGCCCGAAGTCCAGCAGCGGCAGCCACAAGGTCATCAGGAGCAACCAGCACAAGGTGGCGCCCGCCGAGGGCAGCACCAGGCTTTTCCAGAGCGCCTGCCGGTGCCGTCCGACCCGCCAGCTCACTAGCCAGACCCAGGCCAGGGTGGCCAGTGCGCCCAGCAGGAAGGGCAGCAGCCCGAAGTCGGGTACGAACCCCGGCGCCAGCTTCGCGACGTTGGCGGCGGGCTTGGCGGGCACGCCGGTCATCATCGCCAGCCAGATCACCCAGATGATCAGCACACAGCCGGAAAAGAACAGCAGGGTGAACCAGTCGATCAGCGCAGACACGCTGCGCCGCAGCGTCGGCAGCGCGAAGGCCGCCAGCGCGGCCAGGCCGGGCAGGGCGGTGAGCAGTGCGCGGTCGCGCTCGTCCGCCAGGGCACTGGTCAGCACGCCCACCACCACCAGCCAGAACGGCAGTGCGACATGGGGGGCCAGCCACTGGCGCCGCCAGCGCCACAGCGTCCACAAGGCCAGCGGCCAGGCCGGCCAGGTGAACCAGAGCAGCAGCCGGGCGAAACTGTCGGCATCGTCGGTGCGGGGCGTCCAGCTGGAAGGGGCCAGGCCGCCGCTCAGCCATTCGCCCAGCGCCAGCGCCAGCAGCCAGACCAGTCCGGCGGCCCATGCTGCGCGGGAGCGGCGCGTGATCATGACCAGCACCCACACCAGTCCGAGTGCGGCCAGCGGCAGCACCGCATCGCTGAGTGCCAGCACCACGGCACCGGCGGCCCAGATCAGCAGGCTGCGCCACGGCCACTGGGCGTCGGGCGAGAGCAGTCGGGCGGCACCCAGCAGCAGCAGCGCCACACCGGCGAGGCGGGCCAGATCGGGCGTTGTTTCGTGGGAGAGCTGGGCCAGACCCAGGCAGGCCACGATGGCCAGCAGGCCGGCATCGGCCAGGGCCCGTGCGTAGTCGGTCGGGTGGGCTTCACCGCCGAAGGCGAACGCCACCGGCTGTGCGGCCGGTTGCCGTGCCAGGTGGTAGACCGTGTACCAGACGGCCGCCAGCGTGAGGGCCAGCAAGGCCATGAACGGCACCCGGACCGCAAACGCCGGCTCCAGGAAGGGAAGGGCCCGCAAGGCGGCGGCGCCCAGCCAGTAGGGCAGCAGCGCGGCGTCTGCCACGGGCTGGCCCAGCACCGCCGGTTGCAGCCACAGGCCGGTGCCGGTGGCCATCTCGAGCATGGCACCGAACGCGGCCACGTCGGCCAGCTTCCAGGGTTCCCGACCGATGAAGCCGGGCAGCACGTAGGCCAAGCAGAACAGCAGCAGGGCCCAGCGGGGCAGGCGTCGGACGGCGGCCTGGGTGACGATGGCGGGCGTTGGCTGGTTCACGGCGATGGACTATACCGGCGAAAAAAAAGCAGCTGACCAGCAGCTGCCTTTCGGGCGAGAAGCGAACGGGCCGATTACGCGGCGTTGCGCTTGAACTTGTTGCGGAATTTCTCGACGCGACCACCCATGTTGTCCACGGTCTTCTGGGTGCCCGTGTAGAAAGGGTGCGATTCGCTGGTGGTTTCCAGCTTGACCAGCGGCAGCTCGCGGCCGTCGTCCATCTTGATCTTTTCTTTGGTGCTGACGCACGAGCGGGTCACGAACTGGAAGCTGTTCGACATGTCGACGAACACGACTTCGCGGTACTCGGGGTGGATGCCCTCTTTCATGGTGATTCCTTGGGATTCAGTGGCGGCAGCCGCAGCGAAACCCTTTCCCGCTGTACTTGCCGCTCAAGCAAAGCCTGCGAGTATACCAGTGTGGCGGGCGTCAACCGCCCCGCCGCATCATGTCGAAGAACTCGGAGTTGTTCTTGGTGGCCTTCATGCTCTTGAGCACCATCTCCATGGCCTCGATCTCGTCCATGTTGTACATGAACTGCCGCAGGATCCGCGTCTTCTGCAGGATCTCGGGCTGCAGCAGCAGCTCTTCGCGGCGGGTACCGCTGCGGTTGAGCTGGATCGAGGGGAACACGCGCTTCTCGTACAGGCGGCGGTCCAGGTGGATCTCACAGTTGCCGGTGCCCTTGAACTCTTCAAAGATCACTTCGTCCATGCGCGAACCGGTGTCGACCAGGGCGGTGGCGATGATGGTCAGCGAACCGCCTTCCTCGACCTTGCGGGCCGCGCCGAAGAAGCGCTTGGGCCGCTGCAGGGCGTTGGCGTCGACACCGCCGGTGAGCACCTTGCCGGAGGACGGCAGGACGTTGTTGTAGGCGCGGGCCAGGCGGGTGATCGAGTCGAGCATGATCACCACGTCCTTCTTGAGCTCGACCAGGCGCTTGGCGCGCTCGATCACCATCTCGGCCACGTGGACGTGGCGTGCGGCAGGCTCGTCGAAGGTGGAGGCAATGACCTCGCCGCGCACCGTGCGCTGCATTTCAGTCACTTCCTCGGGGCGCTCGTCGACCAGCAGCACCATCAGTTCCACGTCGGGGTGGTTGGTGGTGATGGCATGGCAGATGTGCTGCATCATGACCGTCTTGCCGCTCTTGGGCGGCGCCACGATCAGGGCCCGCTGGCCGCGGCCGATCGGGGCAATGATGTCGATGATGCGACCGGTGATGTTCTCGTCGCTCTTGATGTCGCGTTCCAGACGCATCTGTTCCTTGGGGAACAGCGGCGTGAGGTTCTCGAACATGATCTTGTGCTTGTTGTCCTCCGGCGGCAGGCCGTTGATCTTGTCCAGCTTGTTGAGTGCGAAGTAGCGTTCGCCATCCTTGGGGATGCGGACCTCGCCCTCGATCATGTCGCCGGTGTGCAGGTTGAAGCGGCGGATCTGGCTCGGCGAGATGTAGATGTCGTCGGTGCTGGCCGTGTAGCTGGTGTCCGGTGCCCGCAGGAAGCCGAAGCCGTCCGGCAGGACCTCCAGCACGCCGTCGGCATACACCAGCTCGCCGCCCTTGGCCCGCTTCTTGATGATGGCGAACATGAGCTCTTGCTTGCGCATGCGGCCGGTGTTCTCGATCTCAAGGGCGTCAGCCTGCTTGAGGACTTCAGACACGTGCAGTGCCTTGAGTTCGTTGAGGTGCATGGAATTCACTCCGTGAGGGAGTTGCTTCGGGGAACCGGGGGAGGGGGCGCGGGGGTCCGGAGGTGGACGCTGCGCGGGAGGGGCAGGTGCCTGGGTCGGACCTGCTGACGGAAATTATGACAGGAAACGGCGACGGTCAACCTGCTGGTGTCGCTGACCCGGGCGACACCGCCCGGGCGAGGGGGTCAGACCAGCTGCTGGTCGATGAACTGGGTGAGCTGGGCCTTGCTGAGTGCGCCCACCTTGGTGGCGGCCAGCTGGCCGTCCTTGAACAGCATCAGGGTGGGAATGCCGCGGATGCCGAACTTGGCCGGCACGTCGCGGTTCTCGTCGACGTTGAGCTTGGCCACCTGCAGCTTGCCGTTGTAGGCGCCGGCGACTTCGTCCAGGATGGGGGCGATCATCTTGCAGGGGCCGCACCACTCGGCCCAGAAGTCCACCAGCACCGGGGCCTTGGATTCCAGCACGTCGGTCTGGAAACTGGCATCGGAAACGTGTTTGATCAGGTCGCTGGCCATGCTGGGGTCCTCTGGAGAAATCGGTGAGCGGGAGGTTACAGTCTGCGCGCCGGGCGGGCGGTGGAACACCGGCCATTCAAGCCCCGGCAAGACGGCCGCATTGTGACAGAAAGCTCCATCCCATGACGTCAGCCAGCCCGAGTCCTGCTGCAGCGGCCGATGGCGCGCGGCCGTCCGCCTGGCCCCTGTGGCAGCCGACGCTCTCGGCCCTGGCCGACCTCATCCGGCGCGAGGGCTTGTCGCCTTCCCGGGTGGTGGTGCTGGTGCCCTACGCCCAGCTGATGGACATCGCCCGCCGCGCCTGGGCCACCGGCATGGGCGACGGCTTCCCGCCGCGCTTCGAGTCCAGCCGGAACTGGGCCGCAGCGCTCGAACCCTTCCTGCCCGGCCCGACCGACCTGGGCATCGACATGGCGCGCGACTCCCTGATCGCCGGCATGCTGCTCGATCGGGTGTCGCCGGTCCGGGCCGGATCGCCGCTGCGGGCCGAGCTGGTGACCCGGCTGGTGGAGGCGGCCCGTCAGCTGGCGCCCGTGGCCGCTGCCCTGCCGCCCGCCGAACGCACGGCCTGGTCGCAGGAGCGGGGCGAGGGCCTGGTCCCGCCGCTGGGGGCCCTGCGCTGGGAGGGGCTGGTTGCCCGGCTGGCGCTTGCGTGGGCCGGCACCTCGGCCTACGCCACCGATGTGCTCTGGGCTGCCCGTGCGGCCCCCGGCGCCGACGCCGATGCCCTGATCGTTCTGGATGGCCTGCAGCGCGACCCGCTGGCCGATGCCCTGGCCCTGCGCTGGGGTGACCGCTGCTGGCGCCTGCCGCTGGGCGCATCGGCCGAGCCGATGGCGCCTGGCGATGTGCGTGTGCATGCCTGCGACGACGCGGAAGACGAAGCCCAGCGCGCCGCCGCCTGCGTGCTGCAGCACCTCGGCGAAGGCCGTGAGCCGGTGGCCCTGGTGGCCAACGACCGGCTGCTCACCCGCCGGGTCAGCGCCTTGCTGCTGCAGCAGGGCGTGCCGGTGCGTGACGAGACCGGCTGGAAACTCTCCACCACCCGCAGTGCGGCCGCGCTGATGGCGCTGCTGCGCGCGGCCCGGCCTGGCGCCTCGATGGACGAGGCGCTCGATGCCCTGCGGCAGGCCCCGCTGTTCTGCACCGGTGCCGCCGAACCCATGCTGCGCGCCCTCGAACAACGGGCCCGTGATCGGGGCGTGGCCCGCTGGAGCGCTGCGGTGGCCAGCCCCGCTCTGGCCGACACCCTGCCGCCCGGCGCTGCCGAGTGGCTGGCCGCCCTGACCGCGCCACGTCCGCTGGGACGCTGGCTGACCGGACTGCGCGCCGCCCTGGACCTGGCCGGCATGAGCGGGCCGATGCTGGCCGATGTGGCCGGTCAGCAGGTGCTGGCGGTGCTGCGGCTGTCGGAGGCCGGCGCCGCCGAGCTGGCCGGGCTGGGGGCCGACCCCGCCAGCGAGGAGGGCGCCCCCGCCGCAGCGGGCGCTGGCAGCCGCATCGGCCTGGCGGCCTTCACCGCCTGGGTGCGCGATGTGCTGGAGTCGGCCGTGTTTCATCCGCACACCGGTGTGGTGGCGGCCGTGGTGGTGCTGCCCTTGCCCCAGTTGCTGGGCCGGCCCTTCGCGGCCGTGGTGGCGCCGGGCTGTGACGAACTGCACCTGCCCGCCAGCCCCGAACTGCCGGGGCAGTGGACCGTGGCCCAGCGCGAGCATCTGGGCCTGCCCTCGCGCGAGGCCCTGGCCGAGGCCGCCTGTGGCGCCTGGGCGCTGCTCGGCCGCCAGCCCACAGCCGATGTCCTGTGGCGCTGCAACGACCGCGGTGAGCCCCGCCTGCCGTCACCTTGGCTGCTCCAGCAGCCCCTGCCTGCCGCCGCCGATCCGCGCCCGGTGCGCACGCTGGCGGTGCAGCCGGTCATGCCGCCCCGGCCGGTCGCGCCCGACCTGGTGCCGCAGCGCATTTCGGCCAGCGCCTACACCCAGCTGCGCCAGTGCCCTTACCGGTTCTTTGCCCTGCGCCAGCTGCGCCTGTCCGATGCCGCCGAGCTGGACGACGAACCCGATGCCCGCGACCTCGGCAACTGGCTGCACCGCGTGCTGCGTCGCTTCCACGAGGACCGGCGCGACCAGCGACCGGGCCGCGAAGAAGACCGCCACCAGCTCGACGCGCTGGCGCGCCAGGAGGCCGACGCCATGGGCCTGAACGCCGGTGAGGGCGGGGCCGGGTTCCTGCCCTTCGAGGCCCAGTGGCCGCAGCTGCGCGAGGGCTACCTCGACTGGCTGTCCGCACACGAGGCGGCCGACGGCGCCGACGGACCGCGCTTCGAGGCCGCCGAGGTCGACCTGCAGCGCGAGCTGGGCCGCTGGACCCTGATCGGCCAGCTCGACCGCATCGACCGGCTGCCCGCCGCTCAAGGGGGCACCGCCTATGTGATCGATTACAAGACCGAAGGCCGCAGCAAGACCACCCAGCGCCGCAAGCAGTTCGCCGAAGACGTGCAGCTGGCGTTCTACGCCGCCCTGCTGCCCGACCAGCCGGTGCGTGCGGCCTACCTCAGCATCACCGATCAGCGCGGCACCGGCGACAAGGCGCCCACCCTGGTGGTGGAGCACCCCGACGTCGCCCTGGCCGCCGAGCGCCTGGTGCAGGGCATCGCCGGCGACCTCGACCGCATCGCCGGCGGTGCCGCCCTGCCGGCGCTGGGCGAAGGCCCGGTGTGCGAACACTGCGAGGCACGCGGCCTGTGCCGCAAGGACTTCTGGTCATGACGCCCGCCTTCCGCATCGATGGCCGCGACGCCACCCCCGAGGCCTTCTACACCGTGGCCTGCGACCCGGCGCGCAGCGTGGCGGTGGAGGCCTGTGCCGGCGCCGGCAAGACCTGGATGCTGGTCTCGCGCATGCTGCGCGCCCTGCTGGACGGCTGCCCGCCGCAGGACATCCTGGCCATCACCTTCACCAAGAAGGCGGCCGGCGAAATGCGCGAACGGCTGGACCGCCTGCTGCGCGAGTGCGCCGCCATGAGCCCGCAGCAGCGGGTCGAGGCCCTGTGCCAGCGCGGCCTGCCGCCGGCCGATGCGAAGCGCCTGGAGCCCGAGCTGGCCGGCCTGCACCAGCGCCTGCTGGCCGGCGGCCGCAGCGTGCAGGTGCGCACCTTTCACAGCTGGTTCGCCGCCTTGCTGCGCGGGGCGCCGCTGTCGGTGCTGCAGGACCTGGATCTGCCACCGCGCTACGAGCTGCTCGAAGACGATCAGCCCGCCATCGAGAAGGTGTGGCCGCGCTGGCACGCCGCACTGGCGGCCAGCCCGCCCGACCGGCAGGACTTCTTCGATCTGGTGGCCCGCCATGGCCGCAGCCAGACGCGCAAGGCCCTGCTGCAGGCGCTGGCCCGCCGGGTCGAGTTCTCGCTGGCCGATGCGGCCGGGGTGCTGGACCGTTCGGTGCAGACCTTCGGCCAGGCCTTCCCGCCGCTTCAGGGACTGGAGCGGCCCGAGCACGCGCTGCTGTCGCCCGCCGCGCGCCAGCGCTGGCAGGGCTGGGCGTCCACCCTGGGGCAGCACAAGAACAAGACGCCGGTGAAGGCAGCCCAGGCCATCATCGACGCCTTCCTGCTGCCCGACGGGCCGGAGCACATGGCCAGGCGGTTGCGTCTGCTGCGCGACGCCTTCTTCGTGAAGGACGAAGACCGCCTCACCAAGAACCTGAAAGATGTCCCTGAGGCCCAGCAGGCCGAGCCCGAGCTGCAGATGCTGTGTGCCGCCGTTCGCCAGCACGAGGCCTGGGCCCACCACCAGCGCATGACCCGCCAGGTGCGGCTGCTGCTCTCCTGCTTTGCCGATCTCAAGCGCGAGCAGGGCTGGGTCGACATGAACGATGTCGAGGGCGCGGCCCGCCGGCTGCTGGGCGACGCCGAGCTGTCGGGCTGGCTGCAGCAGCGGCTCGATGCGCGCCTGCGCCATGTGCTGATCGACGAGTTCCAGGACACCAACCCGCTGCAGTGGCAGGCCCTTTACGGCTGGCTGTCCGGCTATGCCGGGGCCGGCCCCGGCGAGGCACCCAGCGTGTTCCTGGTCGGCGACCCCAAGCAGTCCATCTACCGTTTCCGGCGCGCCGAGCCGCAGGTGTTCCGCGCGGCCCAGGCCTTCGTGGTGCAGGGCCTGGACGGTGCCCTGCTGAGCTGCGACCACACCCGCCGCTGTGCTCCGGCGGTGGTGCAGACCCTGAACGCGGTCATGCAGCAGGCGCAGGCCGACGGCGAATACGGCGAGGCGGTGGGCGCCGCCTTCCGGCCCCACACCACCGGCAGCGAGGCCGCCGGGGCAGTGCTGCTGCTGCCGTCGGTGGTTGCGGGTGAAGGCGGGGCAGAAGGGGCAGACGCCACAGACGCCACAGACCGTGCCGATGGTGAAGGGCAGGGCGATGGCAGCGAACCCGCCACCAACGACTGGCGCGACAGCCTCACCCAGCCGCTGCACCAGCCCGAGGAAACCCGTTCGGCGCTGGAAGCGCGGCAGGCCGCCGACTGGATCGCCGACCAGATCGCCCGGGGCGATCTCAAGCCCGGCGACATCATGGTGCTGGCCCGCAAGCGCGAGCGCCTGGGCTGGTTGTTCGAGGCCCTTCGCGAGCGCGGCATCGCAGCCGACCAGCCCGAGAAGCTGGACCTGGCCGACGCACCCGCCGTGCAGGACGTGGTGGCCCTGCTCGATGCCCTGGTCTCGCCCGACCACGACCTCTCGCTGGCCCGTGCGCTGCGCTCGCCGGTGCTGGGCTGGTCGGACGCCGACCTCACCCAGCTGGCCCGGGTCTGCCGCCGCCGCCGTGCTGCTGCCGGCGGAGACGCTCCCCATCCCGCGTCCGTCCCGTGGTGGGACGTGCTGCAGTCCGAGCCGCCGGCCGATGCCGATGCCGATGCCGACGCCTTCGGTGACGGCCGCGCGTTCTCCGAGCGCTGGCGCCAGACCGCCGCCTTGCTGCGCCGCTGGCAGGGCCTGGTGGCGCAGTTGCCGCCGCACGATGCGCTCTCGGCCATCTACGCCGAAGCCGATCTGCCGGCCCGTTATGCCGCCAGCGTCGCCGAGGCACGGCGCAGCAGCGTGCTGGCCCAGCTTCGCGAGCTGCTGCTGCTGTCGCTGGACATCGAGGGTGGCCGTTTCCTGACCCCCTACCGGTGGGTTCGTGCGCTCAAGGCCGGCCAGCTGCCGGCCCCGGCGGCCCAGCCGGCGGACGCGGTGCGCCTGCTCACCATCCATGGCGCCAAGGGCCTGGAGGCCCCGGTGGTCATGCTGATCGACACCCGATCCGGCGGTGCCCGCACCGAAAGCATGGGCGTGCTGGTGGACTGGCCCGGCGAAGCCGCGGTGCCGCAACGCTTTGTCTTCCTCATCAGCGAGAAGCAGCCGCCGGTGTGCGCCGCCGCTGCGCTGGAGATCGAGCGCCGGGCCCGTTCGCTCGAAGAGCTGAACGCGTTGTATGTGGCCATGACCCGCGCCGAGCACCGGCTGGTGGTCTCCAGCTTCGTGCCGGGCAAGTCGTCGGACACGGCGAGCTGGTTCGACCGGCTCGCACCCCACGCGCAGGCGGTGGAAGCGCCGCCCCCGGTGGCGCTGGCCCCGGCCGGCGCCGCCGGCACCTGCAGCCTGCCGGACCTGCCGGCCTGGTCCGGGGCGCGGCGTTCCCACCCGCCACCGGCCAGAGCCGACGCGGCCGCCGGCAAAGACGCCGACGACACCTCGGCCCGCCTCGGCCTGGCCCTGCACCGCCTGCTGCAGTGGTGTCCCACGCCGCTGGCCGGTTTCGACTGGCACGACGGCCACCGCGCCGCCGTGGCCCGCGAGTTCGAGCTGACCGCCGCCCAGGCCGGCGAAGCGGTGGAGGCCGCCCGCCGCATGGTGCGCGGCGAAGCCGCCTGGGCCTGGGACGCAGCCCGCGTGGACTCGGCCCGCAACGAGGTGGACCTGTTTCACCGCGGCGAGCTGCTGCGCCTGGACCGCCTGGTGCGGGAAACCGCCACCGGCACCTGGTGGGTGCTGGACCACAAGAGCGCGCTGCGCCCCGAACTCGACCCCGGGCTGCGCGCCCAGCTCGGCCGCTATGGCCAGGCGGTGCGCGCCGCGCAGCCGGGCGAACCGGTGCGCACCGCCTTCATCAACACAGCCGGCCGCCTCATCGAGCTGACCGGCGACGACACCGCTTCATGACCGCATTTCCCCCAGACGCCTCCCCGATCGATGTGGCCGTGATCGGTGGCGGGCCCGCCGGCCTCATGGCCGCCGAACGCCTGCAGGCGCACGGCCTGCAGGTCCACCTGTTCGATGCCATGCCCTCGGTGGGCCGCAAGTTCCTGCTGGCCGGCAAGGGCGGCCTCAATCTGACCCATGCCGAAGACTTTGATGCCTTCGTCGGCCGTTATGCCGAGCGCGCGCCCGCGCTGCGCCCGCTGCTGGAGGCCTTCGGTCCGGTGGCCCTGCGCGACTGGGCTGCCGGCCTGGGCATCGCCACCTTCGTGGGCACCTCGCAGCGCGTCTTTCCCACCGACATGAAGGCCGCACCGCTGCTGCGCGCCTGGCTGCAGCGGCTGCGCCACCCGGCCGCACCGGGCATGCCGGTGCAGTTCCACATGCGCCACCGCTGGCTCGGCTGGCAGGATGCCGCCGACCCCTCCAGCCCGCTGGTGTTCAGCACCCCGCAAGGCGACCGGGCGGTGCGTGCGCGGGCCACCGTGCTGGCACTGGGCGGCGCCAGCTGGGCCCGCCTGGGGTCCGACGGCGCCTGGCAGCCCTGGCTGCGCGGGGCCGGCATCGATGTGCGGCCCCTGGTGCCGGCCAACTGCGGCTTCGACGTCGCCGGCTCTGCGGCCCATGGCCAGGAAGAGGGCTGGACACCGCTGCTGGCCGAGCGCTGGGCCGGTCAGCCCTTCAAGTCGGTGCGGCTGCGCTGCACCGGTGTCGACGGCGAGGTGTTCGACCACCAGGGCGAATTCGTGCTCACCGCCACCGGCATCGAAGGCAGCCTGGTCTATGCCGCCTCGCGCCTGCTGCGCCACCGCATCGGGGCAGAAGGCCGGGCCGTCATCGAGGTCGACCTGCTGCCCCACCGCACCGCCGACTGGGTGCTGGAGCAGGTGCAGCACCCGCGCGGCTCACGCAGCCTGTCCAGCCACCTCAAGAGCCGGCTGGGCATCGACGGCCTGAAACTCGCCGTGCTGAACGAACAGCTCGACAAGGCCGCCATGCACGACCCGCAGCAACTGGCCCGCGCCATCAAGGCGTTGCCCATCACGCTGCTGCGCCCCCGCCCCATCGACGAGGCCATCAGCAGTGCCGGCGGCGTGGCCTTCGAGGCGCTGGACCGGCACCTGATGGTGCGCGGGCACCCTGGCCTGTTCGTGGCCGGCGAGATGCTGGACTGGGAAGCCCCCACCGGCGGCTACCTGCTGACCGCCACGATGGCGAGCGGGGTCCGGGCCGGGGAGGGCGCTGCCGTCTGGCTGGCTTAGCCCGGTGCCGGGAAGGTGAGGGTGAAGCGGGCCCCCTGGCCCTCGCTGCCGTCGCCCCTGACGCAGCCGCCGTGCCGCTCCATGATGCGGCGCACATTGGCCAGGCCCATGCCTTCTCCGCTGAACTGCTGCGCCGAGTGCAGGCGGCGGAACGGCTTGAACAGGTCGCCGGCCTTGTCGGGGGCAAAACCCACGCCGTTGTCCTCCACCACCACCTCCACGCTGCCGTCCGCCAGCGACGCGCCGCGGACCGCAATCTGTGCCGGCTGGCGGCCCGACGTGTATTTCAAGGCGTTGCCCACCAGATTGACGAACACCTGGCGGATCAACCCGGGGTGCCCCAGCACCATCGGCAGCGATTCGATGTCCCAGCGGATCTCGCGCCCGGCCGCTTCGGGGTAGAGGGTTTCCAGTGCGCCCCGCAGGGCGGTGTCCAGCGAGGTCGCCTCCAGGCACAGTTCCTCGTTGCCCAGGCGTGCAAAGCTGAGCATGTCCTTGACCATGCGCAGCGACAGGTCGGACGACTTCACGCCCATCTCCAGCAGCTCGGTGCTCGGGGTGCTGCCCTCGCGGACATCGACCAGCACCGCGTCCAGCACGCCCCGGATGCTCATGATCGGACCGCGCAGGTCGTGGGCCACGCGGGCCGCAAAGGCGTCGAGCTCCGCATTGACCGTCTCCAGCTGCTGCAGCTGCTGGTGCACCTCGGCTTCCAGCCGGCGGTTGTGGCGCCGCAGCCGCTGCACCGCCAGCGCCCGCTCGATCACCGCCAGCAGGGCCCGGTAGGCAAAGGGCTTCTGCACCAGATCGACCGCGCCCTGCCGCATGGCTTCCACCACCGACGGCACGCTGGCATGACCGGTCATGAGCACCACCACCATGTCCGGCGACTGCAGCTGTGCGCGGCGGGTGAGCTCGATGCCGTCCATGCCCGGCATCTGCAGGTCGGTGAGCAGCAGATCGAAATGGCCGCCGGCCAGTCGCTCCAGCGCCGCCTCGGGTGTGCCGCAGCACGCCACCTCAAATCCGTGTTCCTGCAGCACCAGCTGCAGCGATTCGCTCTGGAGCGGGTCGTCGTCGACGACCAGCAGACGGCCGCTGCGGTCGGCCGCATGTCCTGTTGTTGTTGGCATGTACATCCTGACGACGGCGATCGTGGGTTCGATCGATCGGTCTCTCCCGGGGGTCAGGATACCGAGGGTGTTGCGTCGACCGGTGCATCAACCCCATGGGTCGTGACGGTTTCCTGATCTGCATCAACATTCGGCCTGACGCCCCTGCGCCCCGAGGGCGCTGGCGTGTTGAACTGAGGCACCTTGTTGTTTTGCCGCGCCTGAAACTTTTTCAACATGAACGTGATTCCCCTCGCTGCCCCGGTTTTGCCCTCCATGCAGGACATCCTCGACACCCTGCCGGCCCATGTGGCGGTGGTCGATGAAGCCGGGGTGATCGTCTGCGTCAACCGGGCCTGGGTCGCATTCGGTACCGCCGGTGGCCTCACCGATGCCGCCTTCTGCGTCGGCACCAATTACCTCGAGCTGTGCGACCAGGTCACCGGCGACTGCGCCGCCGATGCGCGCAAGCTGGCCCGGGCGCTGCGCTCGGTGCTGTCCGGCCAGACCCTGGCCGAGTCGATGGAGTACCCCTGCCATTCGCCCACCGAACAGAACTGGTTCCGCGCCGACATCACGCCGGTGCGGACCGGCCAGGGCCTGTTCGCCATGCTGGCGCACACCCGCATCACCGCCGACCGCCGCACCCACGAACAGCTGGTGCGGTACCAGAACCTGTTCGACGCCATTCCCTATCCGGTGTGGGTCTACGACCCGGCCACGCTGCGTTTCCTGGCGGTCAACGACATGGCGGTGCGCCGCTACGGCCATCCGCGTGAGCGGCTGCTGCAGATGAAGGTGACCGAGATCCGGCCGCCGGAAGCGGTGCCCGCCTTCCTGGCCCAGATCGTCCGGCCGCTGGAACAGAACACCTCGGCCGGCATCTGGGAGCACATGGACGCCCTGGGCCGGCGCTTCAAGGTGAACATCACCTCCCACCGCATCCACTGGGGCGGCCTGCAGGCGCGGCTGGTGCTGGCCGAAGACGTCACCGAAAAGCTGGCGGCCCAGTCGGCGCTGATCGAGAGCGAGGCCCGCTTCCAGCAGCTGGCCCGAACGCTCGAAGAGGTGTTCTGGCTCTACGACGTGGAGCGGGCCGAGTTCCTGTATGTCTCGCCGGGTTACGAGCGGGTGTGGGGCCGCAGCGTGGCGCGCCTGCTGCAGCGGCCGCAGGAGTGGCTGGATGCGGTGCACCCGGATGACCGGGGCGCGATGGCGGCGGCCTTTGCCGGCCAGTCCCGAGGCCTGTTCGACCTGGAGTTCCGCATCGTCCGTGCCGATGGCGCCATCCGCCACATCAAGGCCAAGGCCGAGCCGGTGCACAGCGCCGACGGCCAGGTGCGGCGGATGGCGGGTGCCGCCCGCGACATCACCGCCCAGCACGCCAAGGACGCGCGCCTGAGGCTGCTGGAGACGGCGGTGAACCGGCTCAACGACATCGTGCTGATCACAGAGGCAGAGCCGTTCGACGAGCCGGGTCCGAAGATCGTGTTCGTCAACGACGCCTTCCAGCGGCGCACCGGGTTCACCCGCGAAGAAACCATCGGCCGATCGCCCCGCATGCTGCAGGGGCCGGCCACCCAGCGCGACGCGCTGGACCGCATCCGTCACGCCCTGGAGGCCTGGCAGCCGGTTCGGGAGGAGCTCATCAACTACACCAAGGACGGTCGCCCGTTCTGGCTGGAACTCGACATCGTGCCACGGGCCGACGAGAAAGGCTGGTTCACCCACTGGGTGGCGGTGGAGCGCGACATCAGCGAGCGCAAGGAAATGGAGGCGCACCTGCAGCAGTCGCGCAAGCTGGAGAGCCTGGGCCAGCTCACCGGCGGGGTGGCGCACGACTTCAACAACCTGCTCACCGTGATGATGGGCAACACCGAGATCCTGCTCGACCGCATTCCCCCGGGCGGGCTGGAGCACCGGCTGCTGCGGATGATCGGCCAGGCCACCGAGCGCGGCGCCGAACTCACCCGCCGGCTGCTGGCCTTCGCCCGGCGCCAGCCGCTGCAGCCGCGCATAGTGGACGTTCAGGAGCTGGTGCACGGCATGCGCGACCTGCTGGTCCGGACCCTCGGGGCCACCATCGATGTGCGCCTTCTGTGCGAGCCGGCCACCGGACACGCCCAGGTCGACCCCGGGCAGCTGGAAAACGCGGTGCTGAACCTGGCCATCAACGCCCGCGACGCCATGCCCGAGGGCGGTGCCCTGATCATCGAGACCCGCAACGTCGAGCTGGATGCGGCCTATGTGGCGCGTTATGTCGATCTGCAGCCGGGCCGCTATGTGTGCCTGGCCGTGTCCGACACCGGTGTGGGCATCGACCCCCAGGTGCTGGAGCGGGTGTTCGAGCCGTTTTTCACCACCAAGGACAAGAGCAAGGGCACCGGCCTCGGGCTGGCCATGGTCTACGGCTTCGTCAAGCAGTCGCACGGGCATGCCGAGATCTACTCGGAGGTCGGCCTGGGCACCACGGTCAAGCTGTACCTGCCGCGCCGCAGCGGCGCGCAGGAGGTCGAAGAGGTCGAGCCCGCCGCATCGGCGGTGCGCCGGGGCACCGGCCAGACCGTTCTGGTGGTGGAAGACAACGAGCTGGTGCTCGAATTCGCCGTGGCCCAGCTGGAGAGCCTGGGCTACCGCGTGGTGCAGGCCCGCGACGGCCTGGCCGCGCTGGAAGTGCTGGCCAGTGACGTGCCGCTGGACCTGTTGTTCACCGATGTGGTCATGCCCGGCGGGCTGTCCGGCTTCGAGCTGGGCCAGCGTGCTGCCGCGCTGCGCCCGGGCCTGCCGGTGCTCTACACCTCCGGCTACCCC
>PNMF01000010.1 GCA_013823485.1 Comamonadaceae bacterium | reverse complement strand
GGCGGTGGTTCGAAAAGGGCCCCGTTCCTGTCGGCGACGATCAATCGCCTTTGCAATCGGTTGAGCAAACCGTTCTTCGCCGTATTCACGGATGACCTCCGACAGGGTTGAGACATCGGCCGTTTCCAGCCACTGGGCCACGCTCTGTCCGCGCGTGGTGTCCATGCGCATGTCCAGCGGGCCGTCGTTGCGAAAAGAAAAACCCCGTTCGGGGTCGTCGATCTGGGGAGAGCTGACACCAAGGTCCATCAGCACACCGTCCGCGGTGGCCTCGCCCAGCTGCCCGAGGTGCCGGAAGCCCTCGTGGCGCACCGTCAGCCGCGCATCGGCATGGGCCAGCGCCTGCGCCACCTCGATCGCCTGGGGGTCCTTGTCGAACACGGTGAGGCGGCCGCGGGCCGAGAGCTGCTCCAGGATCAGACGGCTGTGCCCGCCGCGCCCGAAGGTGGCGTCCACATAGTGGCCGTCCGGGTTGATCGAAAGCGCCTGCACCGCTTCGTTCAACAGGACGGTCTGATGGGTCCATGTGCCTTGCACCGCCGTCCTCAGAAAGAAAAGTCCTTGAACACGTCGGGCATGTCGCCCTTCATGGCCTCGGCCTCCTGGGCCGCATAGGCCTGCGCGTCCCAGAGCTCGAAATAGGCGCCCATGCCCAGCAGCACCGCATCCTTTTCGATGCCCGCCGCCGCACGCAGCTCGGGCGACACCAGCACGCGGCCGGAGGCGTCCATGTCGACGTCCATGGCATTGCCCAGGAAGATGCGCTTCCACCACTGGGCCTGCATGGGCAGTGCAGCGATGCGGGTGCGGAAGTCTTCCCAGGCGCCGCGCGGGAAGACCATGAGGCAGCCGTGCGGGTGCTTGGTGATGGTGAGCTGTCCGCCGGCTGCGCCCAGGGCGTCACGGTGCCGGGTCGGCACGGAGAGCCGACCCTTGGCGTCGAGACTGAGCGAGGAAGCACCCTGGAACACTGTGATCAGCCCTTGAAAGACACTTTTCACCACTTAATTGCACTTTTTTCCACTGTAGCAGGAAAACCCGGGCGGGCAACCGGGCCTCTACACTTTTTTTCAATGAAATCAACCACTTAGCGCGCATTTGCAAGCAGCCTGAATCAAAAAAACGCATCAAAAGCAAGCACTTACAAAAGCCACTGAAAGTGATGCTTCAAAACAAAACGCCCCCGGGGTATCGGGGGCGTCGAGCAGGGAAAGAGGCGGTCCGGGCCGCCGGTCTTCAGAGGATGTAGCGCGAAAGGTCCTCGTTGCGGCTGAGTTCGCCCAGGCGGGCATCCACATAGGCGGCGTCGATCTGCAGCGTCTGCCCTTCCAGACGGACCGCATCGAAGCTCACCTCGTCCAGCAGGTGCTCCATCACGGTGGACAGCCGCCGCGCCCCGATGTTTTCGGTGCGCTCATTCACATCGAAGGCGATCTGGGCCAGGCGGTGGATGCCGTCGGGCGTGAAGGTGAGCGTCACGCCCTCGGTGGCCAGCAGTGCCTGGTACTGGCGCACCAGCGAGGCGTGGGTCTGGGTCAGGATGGCCTCGAAATCGGCCACCGACAGCGACTGCAGCTCGACCCGGATCGGGAACCGGCCCTGCAGCTCGGGAATCAGGTCGCTCGGTCGGGCCAGGTGGAAAGCGCCGCTGGCGATGAACAGGATGTGGTCGGTGCGGATCACGCCGTATTTGGTCGAGACCGCCGTGCCCTCCACCAGCGGCAGCAGGTCGCGCTGCACGCCCTGGCGCGAGACCTCGCCGGTGCTGCCACCATCGCTTCGGCTGGTGACCTTGTCGATCTCGTCGATGAAGACGATGCCGTTCTGCTCGGCGTTGTGCAGAGCGCTGCTGCGGATCTCGTCTTCGTTGACCAGCTTGGCGGCTTCCTCGTCGATGAGCAGCTTCATGGCCTCGGCGATCTTCATGCGGCGCGCCTTCTTGCGGCCGGCACCGATCTGGCTGAACAGGCCCTTGAGCTGATCGGCCATGGCCTCCATGCCGGCCGGACCCATCACCTCCATGGCCGGCAGGGCCTCGGCCACTTCCAGCTCGATCTCGCGGTCGTCCAGCAGGCCCTCGCGCAGCTTCTTGCGGAAGGCCTGGCGGGCGGTGCCGTCGGCCGCCGGTGCAGCGGGCTCGAAGCCGATGGAGCGTGGCGGCGGAATCAGGATGTCGAGGATGCGCTCCTCGGCGGCATCTTCGGCACGGGTGCGCTGCTGGCGCATGGCCTGCTCGCGGGCCTGCTTCACCGCCACCTCGGCCAGGTCGCGGACGATGCTGTCCACGTCCTTGCCCACATAGCCCACCTCGGTGAACTTGGTGGCTTCGACCTTGATGAAAGGCGCGTCGGCCAGGCGGGCCAGGCGCCGCGCGATCTCGGTCTTGCCGACGCCGGTGGGGCCGATCATGAGGATGTTCTTGGGGGTGATCTCCGGACGCAGCTTCTCGTCCACCTGCTGGCGCCGCCAGCGGTTGCGCAGCGCGATGGCCACCGCCCGCTTGGCGCCCTTCTGGCCGATGATGAAGCGGTCGAGCTCGGAGACGATTTCTTGTGGCGTCATGGAAGACATGTGGCCCCCACGCTGGTCACTTCGTGTACGTCGCTGCCCCCCGAGGGGGCGCGAGCTTGCTTGGGGCGGCCCGGCGCAGCGCTCATTGCCTTACTCCAGTGTCTCGATGGTGTGGTTCATGTTGGTGTAGATGCACAACTCACCGGCAATGGCCAGCGACTGCCGCACCACCTGCTCGGCGCTCAGCTCGGTGTGGTCGATCAGTGCCTTGGCGGCGGCCTGCGCGTAGGCGCCACCGGAGCCGATGGCGACAATGCCGTGTTCGGGCTCCAGCACGTCGCCGTTGCCGGTGATGATCAGGCTGGCGCTGAGGTCGGCCACCGCCAGCATGGCCTCCAGACGGCGCAGCACACGGTCGGTGCGCCAGTCGCGGGTGAGCTCGATGGCGGCCCGGGCCAGATGGCCCTGGTGCTTTTCCAGCTTGGCCTCGAAGCGCTCGAACAGCGTGAAGGCATCGGCCGTGGCGCCGGCAAAGCCGGCCAGCACCTTGCCGTGGTAGAGCTTGCGCACCTTGCGCGCCGTGCCCTTGACGACGATGTGACCCAGGGTCACCTGACCATCGCCACCGATGGCCACCTGCACACCCTGCGGGGTCTGGCGGCGCACGCTGACGATGGTGGTTCCGTGAAACGATTCCATGGCAATCCGAAAAGAAACAACTGAGGGTCAGATGGTGCCATCGGCGGGCTTCTCAAGCCCGGATGACCCGCCTCAGTCGGTGCGCAGCACGACCTTGGAATACTCGGTGATGCCGATGACGTGGAAGAAGGCGGACACCAGCCGGTGCACATCCACGAACTGCACGATCCGGCCCTCGGCATGGTGGCGCGACACCCAGTTGAGCAGGGTGCCGGCGGCCGAAAAGTCGACCCGGATCAGGTTGCGGCAGGAAATGATCAGCACGTCGGCGCCTGCCAGCCGTTCCTCCAGGGCATCCAGCGTGGCCTGCGGATCGCCACGTACCTCGCCCGAGAGTTCGACCATGCCGACCTGCCCGCCGCCGCCCAGCGTGTTGCCCAGGGTGGAGTTCTCGCCGCCCAGGGTCGACGACAGCGGCTCCAGCACCGACTCGCCCAGCACCGACTGGTCTACATCGGGCGAGCCCGCTTCGCCCTGCACCTGCTGGAAGCGGCAACGGGGTCGCTCCCAGCCCGGTGGTGACACTTCGTAGGTGACGCAGAAGTCCAGCGCGGTCAGCTCGAACTCGTCGGCCCGGTTCATGACGCGCAGGGCCGCCATGCGCAGTTCCCACCACAGCTGCTCGACATCGCGCCGGCCAGCCGGGGTGGTGTCGCGCAGGCAGTCGCGCAGGGCATGGGCGCCGATGAAACGCAGCTCCACCGGCTGGTCACCCCACAGGGTGAACATGCCCAACAGCGCGCGCGCAGCCTTCTGGTCCAGGGTGCGCAGCGGAGACCAGTCGATCACCCAGGGTGCCTGCGCCCGCTGCAGCACGGTCTGCAAGGTTCCGACCGAATAGGCGTCCAGCTCGACCTCGCAGACCCAGTGGGCCCGGTTGTTCGAGGTGCCGATCTCCGACCGCTCCCTGCCGCTCATGGTGGCCACGGCGCCGGGCATGTCGTACCACTGCGGGGGCGACCGGTGAAAACGGGTGGTGAAGTCGACCGCCCTGCTCTCGTACGGAGCCACCTGGCCGGTGGCCCGGTAAAAGTCGAACAAGGTAAGCCAGCTGGCCATGTCGTCGGCCTTGGGGCTGGTGTCCAGCAGCATGTCCATCAGGCCCTGCTCGGCGCCGGGGTCGTCGCCGTTGGCAAAACGGATGGCGGCTTCCTCGACCTCCGGGTCCTGGGCCACCACCTCGACTTCCAGCGCGAAGAACCGGGACGCGGAGAATGCCTGCCCCTGCGGCGCGGGCGCGGCAGCGTCGCCCACGGGCATGACCAGGCCGGTGAGGATGGGTTGTCCCTGGCTGCGGTCGGACGGACCCGGCGTGGAACCGGTCAGGGGCATGGGCAGGGTGGAGGCCGGCTGGGTCTCGGTGCGCGGCAACGGCCGGGAGGTCTGGCGCGGCGACATCAGCCCGGCGGGTTCGGTCGGCAGGTCGGCCCGCTGCTGCGAGGTGAGGCGGTCCTGCACCGAGGCGCCGGGGCCACCGCCGGTGCTCACCGCCGAGTCGGGGCCCTTGGTCTTCCACCACTGCATCGACATCTGGGCTTCGATCTCGTCGATCTTCTTCAGCGTCATGGCCCGGTCGTCCGGACGTGACGGCAGGCTGCTCTGGAAGAACGACGGGCGCACGCCCTGGGCCTCGCCGGGCGTGCCTTCGCGGCTGCGGATCTTGCGCAGCATGTCGAACTCGCGCTTGCGCACGAAGTCGTTGCGGCGCTTGCGCTCGATCATTTCCTTGAGCGCCGCCTTGCTGTATTCGCTTTCGCGGTCGACCTCGCGGGTGTCGAGGTCGGCCCAGCTCGTGGTCGGATGACGCACGAACTTCACCACCTTCGACAGGAATCCGCCCGAATCGTCCTTGGCCATGGGTTGTTGTGCCGGATGGGGTGCGGGAACGCCTGGGCGTCAGTCGCCGAACATCTTCTGCTTGAGCTCGCGGCGCTGCTGCGCCTCCAGCGACAGGCTGGCGGTGGGGCGGGCCATCAGGCGGGCCACACCGATCAGCTCGCCGGTTTCCTCGCAGTAGCCGTAGTCGCCGGAGTCGATGCGGACGATCGCCTGCTCGATCTTCTTCAGCAGCTTGCGCTCGCGGTCGCGGGTGCGCAGCTCCAGGGCGTGTTCTTCCTCGATGGTGGCGCGGTCGGCCGGGTCGGGCACCACCACGGTGTCTTCGCGCAGGTGTTCGGTGGTCTCGCCGGCATTGGCCAGCATGTCGGCCTTGAGCTGCTGCAGCTTGCGGCGGAAAAAGGCCAGCTGCAGTTCACCCATGTATTCGCTGTCGGGCATGGCCTGGATGTCCTGATCGGTGAGTTGATCGACAGGCAGGGTCTTCCAGTTGTTGGCCCTTTTGGGGTCTTTCTGGACGGATGAGGGAACGGGAGGCGTCATGACTCGTGCAATCGTTGGAGAAAAAGTGGCTTTGGCCGCGTCGGGGGCATGGGTGGGCACCGCCTCGGCCTGGGTCATCTGCTCCATCATGACCTTCTTGGCAGCCCGCTTGCCGAGCGGTCGCGGAGTGGGTTCGATGGGGGCAGCTTTTGGCGCCGATGGCACTTTATCGGCAGTCTGTGGCACCGCCTTGACGGGCGGGCTGACCGGTGGCCGGGCGGGCGCCTTCGCTGCCGGCTTCGGCGCTGGTTTCGCTGCCGTCTTCACGGCCGTCTTGGCCGCTGCTTTCGCCGGTGCCTTGATCACGGTCCTGGCGGGTGCCTTGACGGTGGCTTTGGCAGGCGCCTTGGCCGGGACCTTCGCCGCTGGCTTGGCAGCTGCCTTCACAGGGGCCTTGGCCGGCGCCTTGGTCGCGGTTTTGGTCGCCGCCTTGGCCGGAGCCTTCACCGGCGCCTTGACAACAGGCTTGGCGACCGGCTTCGCAGCGGCCTTGGCCGCCGGTTTCGCTGCGGTTCTGGCAGCTGTCTTCACAGGAGCTTTCGTGGCCGGCTTGGCTTTGCCGGCGCCGGGCTTCGACAGGGCAGGTGACGTGCGCTTGGCAGCCCCCTGGGTGGTGGGCTTGCCAGTCTTTGCTGCCTTCGATGCCGGGGCTTTCACTGAGGGTCTCCTGATGGGCTCTGACGGATCGGTCGGGTGGCGGCTCGGCCTTGCTGCGAGCAAGGCCGCCGGATCAGTGCGCTGTTATACCCCCATCACCAGGCCGGCCTTGGGGGCCGGTTGCTGCCGGGTGCGGCAGGGGTGTCCCTGATCCGCAGATTGGTCTGGTCGCCAACTTGGGCCGCGCGATTGTAGCCACGCACCGGCACAGCGGCTGCCGGACCGATCGCTCAGGGCGGCCGCGTTGGGGAAGAACGACACCCGCTCAGACCAGACTCTGCTCCAGCCCCTGCTCCAGGATGTCGCGCGGCAGGTCGATGCCGATGAACACCAGCTTGCTCATGCGGGGCTCGCCCTCGGCCCAGGCCGGCCCCAGGTCGCTGCCCATGAGCTGGTGCACCCCCTGGAAGATCACCTTGCGGTCGGTGCCTTCCATGTGCAGCACGCCCTTGTAGCGCAGCATCCGCGGACCGTACACCTGCACGATGGCACCCAGGAAGTCTTCCAGCTTCTCGGGGCTGAACGGCCGGGTGGCGCGGTAGACGAAGCTCTTCACGTCGTCGTCGTGGTGATGGTGGTGCCCGTGCCCCTGGCCGTGCTGGTGCGAGGGGTGGTTGCAGTGCTCGCCGTGTTCGTGGTCATGATGGTCATGACCGTGGTCGTGATCGTGATGATCGTGGTCGTCGACCTTCAGGAAGTCGGGGTCGATCTCCAGCTTGGCATTCAGGTTGAAGCCGCGCAGGTCGAACACCTCGCTCAGGGCCACCTCGCCGAAATGCACCGGGCGGATCGGTGCGCGCGGGTTCATGTGCTTGAGGCGGTGGGTCAGGGCGTCGACCTCGGCCGGCTCGACCAGATCGGCCTTGCTGATGAAGATCTGGTCGGCAAAACCCACCTGGCGGCGGGCCTCCTGGCGGTCGTTGAGCTGCTGGGCGGCGTGCTTGGCGTCGACCAGGGTCAGGATGGAGTCGAGCAGGTATTGCTCGGCCACCTCGTCGTCCATGAAAAAGGTCTGGGCCACCGGGCCGGGGTCGGCCAGGCCGGTGGTCTCGATCACCACCCGGTCGAAGTCCAGTTCGCCCTTGCGCTTCTTCTGGGCCAGGTCCTGCAGGGTGGCCCGCAGGTCGTCGCGGATGGTGCAGCAGATGCAGCCATTGCTCATCTGGATGATGTTCTCGGTGGTGTCGGCCACCAGGATCTCGTTGTCGATGTTCTCTTCACCGAACTCGTTCTCGACCACGGCGATCTTCTGGCCGTGGGCCTCCAACAGCACGCGTTTGAGCAGGGTGGTCTTGCCGGAGCCGAGGAAGCCGGTGAGGATGGTGGCGGGGATCAGGGCCATGGGCAGCAGGTCTTGGGTGAAAAACGCAACAGTGTAGCGATAGGGTTCCGGCTCAGGCGACCGGCGTGCGCATCACCACCAGCCCCTTGAGGTATTCGCCTTCGGGGAAGGCCAGGGTCATGGGGTGGTCGGGCGCGCCGCCCAGGCGCTGCAGGATGGCGCCATCGACCCCGGCGTCGATGCCGGCCGAGGCCACGATCTTGTGGAACAGCTCCACGCCGATGCCGCCCGAACACGAAAAGGTGAACAACACGCCGCCCGGGTTGAGCAGCTTCAGCCCCAGGCGGTTGAGGTCCTTGTAGGCGCGGGCGGCCCGCTCGGCGTGGGCCGCCGTGGGCGCCAGCTTGGGCGGGTCGAGCACGATGGCGTCGAACCGGCGGCCTTCCTCCAGGAAGCGGCGCAGCGAGGCATTCACGTCGGCATCCAGGAAGGTGGCGCGGGCCGCATCGAAGCCGTTCAGGGCCAGGTTGGCCGCTGCCTGGGCCAGCGCCGGGCCGGACGAATCGATCGAGGTGACATGCTCCGCCCCGCCGGCCAGCGCCGCGACGCTGAAGCCACCGGTGTAGCTGAAGCAGTTGAGCACCTCGCGGCAGCCCAGCCGCTGCACGTGTTCCCGGAAGACGCCGCGGCTGTCCCGCTGGTCCAGGTAGTAGCCGGTCTTGTGGCCCTGGGCAATGTCCAGCCCCAGCCGCCAGCCGTGTTCCTGCAGCTCGAAGGTGGTGGGCCCGTCGCCACGCAGCCAGCCGGTGGCGGGCTTCAGGCCGTCGAGCTCCCGGCTGCTGGTGTCGGAGCGCTCGTACAGGCGCGGGCAGCCGGTGAGTTCGATCAGCGCGTCGGCGATCACGTCCTTCCAGCGCTCCACGCCGCAGGCGGTGAACTGGGCCACCAGGGTGTCGCCATAGCGGTCGACGATCAGCCCGGGCAGGCCGTCGGATTCGCCGTGCACCAGCCGCACGCCGTTGCTGGCAATGGCCAGCCGCTCGCGCAGCGCCAGGGCGCGCTGCAGCGTGGTGCGGAAGAAGCCGGCGTCGATCCGGGTGGCCTGGTCGAAGCTCCAGGCCCGCACGCGGATGCGGCTCTCGGGCGAACACGCGCCCCAGGCCAGGAAGGCACCGTCGTGGCTGTCCACCCGCACCGTCTCGCCGGGGTCGGCACTGCCCCGGGCAATGGCGCCGTCAAACACCCACGGGTGGCGGCGCAGCAGCGAACGTTCCTTGCCGGGCTTGAGTCGGACGACCTTCATGGACGCAGGTACACAAAACCTTCGCGCGCCTGCAAGCGGGCCACCTCGGCCACGCCGGAAGGCACCACGCTGGCTTCCATGGCCAGCCGCGACGCGTCGATCTTGCGCGAGACCAGCGTGTTGTTGCAGACCCGGAACTCGACGCCCCGGTTGGCCAGGTCGGCGATCGAGCCGGAGAACGGCTGGTCCATCTGGTTGGTCGCGCCCTGCAGCAGGAAGTCGATGCCCAGGCCGTGGCTCACCACCACGATGCGGGCCTTGGGGTCGGCGGCCAGGTGGTTGCGGATGTTGCCGATGGCGCGGGACGCCTGCGGAATGCCTTCGCTCAGGTGGTAGACCACCTTGATCGGGGCATCGGCGGCGGGCGCCTGGGCCAGGGCAGAGAGCGGCAGGGCAACGGCCAGGCCGAGGGCGGCAGCAGAGAAACGGCGGCGCAGGAGGTTCATGTGGGTTCCTTGTCGTGAGAAAGATCGGGGGTAGGCGCGGCAGGGGCGCCCTTGGCGCGGGCCTGAGCCCGGGGGTGGGCCGCGTCATACACGCGGGCCAGGTGCTGGAAATCGAGCCGGGTATAGACCTGGGTGGTGCCGATGCTGGCATGGCCCAGCAGCTCCTGCACGGCGCGCAGGTCGCCGCTGGACTGCAGCAGGTGGCTGGCAAACGAATGGCGCAGCATGTGCGGGTGCACTGGTGTCGGCAGACCGGCCTGCATCGAACGGCGGCGCAGGCGCAGGCGGATGTGCTGGGGCGTCAACCGGGTGCCGCGCTGGCCGATGAACAGGGCCGGGTCGTCCTTGGCCCAGCGCGGGCGCTGTTCCAGCCAGCGCTCCAGGGCGGCCAGGGCGGTACGCCCCACCGGCACGCTGCGCCGGCGCGAGCCCTTGCCCAGCACATGGGCCTCGCCGGCATCGCGGTCGATCCAGCCCCGGGCCGTCGGACCGGCAATCAGATCCAGCCCGACCAGTTCCCCGATGCGCAGGCCGCAGCCGTACAGCAGCTCGGTGATGCAGGCGTCGCGCGCTTCCAGGCCGGGGTCGTCGTCGGCCTGCTCGTGGTCGGCCAGGCGCACCGCGTCGTCCACCGCCAGCGCCTTGGGCAGGGGTTTGCCGGCCTTGGGTGCGCGCACGCCCTGCACCGGGTGGTGGTCGATCAGGCCCTGGCGGCCCATCCAGGTGTAGAGGCCGCGCCAGCCGGAGAGGATCAGGGCGATGCCCCGGGCGCTGCGCCCGCCGCTGTGCATGGACGCGATCCAGCGGCGGATGTGGGCCGGCTGCACCGCTGCCAGCGCCACACCGGCTTCCTGCGCGAAGCCCTGCAGGCGCTGCAGGTCCAGGGTGTAAAGCGCCACCGTGCGCTCGGCCAGCCGCTTCTCCACCCGCACATGGTCCAGGTAAGCCCGGATCAGAGCGGCATCGTCGGCCGGCGGCGCAGCTTGCATGCTCAGTGCACCGCGGGCGGCACCACCGGTCGCAGGCGCGCGAAGGCCGCGCTGGTGAGTTCGCCGATGCGCTCCAGGAAATCGGTGCCCATGTCGGCGGCGAAACGCTGCGGATCGGCCGAGGCCAGCACCAGCAGGCCGAAGGCTTCGGGCGCCGCCCCGGCGCGCAGCGGAATGAGCGCCAGCGACTGCACCGTGCCCGGATCGTCCAGCCAGCCAGCGGCTTCCAGGCCCGGGTTGCCGCCGCAATACGGCAGCGAGAGCGACGAGGCAAAGGCCTTCACGTCTTCGCTGGCGCCGGTGGCCCAGGCTTCGGCCGCGAACGGCGCGTCCACGCCCCAGACCTTGACGGCCACCTGCGGCACCAGGAACAGCCGCGCGAGTTCGCGCGTGGCCACCAGCGGCAGATCGCGCGGCTCGCGGGTCAGCAGCAGCTCGCGGGTCCAGCGCTGAAGCCGGTCGGCAATGACGGTGTTCTCCTGGCCGTGGCGGATCATGTCGGCCGCGCGCAGCTCCAGGCCGCGGATCTTCTCGCGCAGCATCTCTGCCTGCCGCTCCTGCAGGCTGACCGCCCGCTGGCCGTGCGGGCTGGTGAGCTGCACCGCCGCCAGGAGGCTGGCGTGGCGCTCGAAGAAGTCGGGCGTGTTGGCCAGGTAGTTGGCGATGTCGTCTTCGGTGATGGGGGGGATGGCGTCGGATTTCATGGTGTTCAGGGCAGATCGGGCACGTCGACCGTGCCCTCGAAAACAGAGGTGGCCGGGCCGGTCATCATGACCGGTGCATCCAGCCGCTCCAGGCCAGGCCATTCGATGGTGAGCAGGCCGCCTCGGGTGTGCACGTCGACCCGCGCATCGAGCCAGCCCAGGCGGATGCCGGCCACCACCGCCGCGCAGGCGCCGGTGCCGCAGGCCAGGGTCTCGCCGGAGCCGCGCTCGAACACCCGCAGGCGCACGGTGGCGCGGTCCACCACCTGCAGGAAGCCCACGTTCACCCGGCGCGGAAAACGCGGGTGGTGTTCGATCTGCGGGCCCCATTCGGCCACCGGCGCGGTGTCGACATCGTCCACCCGCAGCACGGCATGCGGGTTGCCCATGGAGACCACGGCCACGCCCGCCTGGCCCCCGGCGAAGTCCAGCGGCCAGGGCTGGTAACGGCCGGCGTCCGGCGACGGCAGGCCGGCCGGGTCGAACGGGATGCGGGCGGGCTCGAACACCGGCGCGCCCATGTCGACCGTGACGCGGCCGTCCGGCAAGCGCAGCAGGCTGAGCTCGCCCTGCTTCACCTTCACCCGCAGCGGGTTGCGTTCGCTCAGGCCGTGGTCGTGCACATAGCGCACGAAGCAGCGGGCGCCGTTGCCGCAATGCTCCACCTCGCCGCCGTCGGCGTTGTGGATGACGTATTCGAAGTCCAGGCCCGGGCCGGGCGAAGGCCGCACGGTGAGGATCTGGTCGGCGCCGACGCCGAAGTGGCGGTCGGCCAGCCAGCGGTACTGGGCCGGACCCAGGCCCAGACGGCCTTGCGTCTCGTCGAGCACCACGAAGTCGTTGCCCGCGCCCTGCATCTTGGTGAAGCGGATCTGCATCGCGCCATTATCGGCGCTCGCTCCCGCGACAGGCGACCGGCGGCTGGTTCCCGCACAATGACCGCATGGTCCGCCCCACCCAGCTCCTGCACCCCGCCCGCAGCCCGGCCCCGCTGCGCCCCGCCGCCACCGTGCTGCTGCTGCGCGACAGCACCGACCCGGCCCGACCCGGCATCGAGGTGCTCATGACGCGCCGCTCCATGACCGCCAGCTTTGCCCCCGGCGCCTACGTGTTCCCGGGCGGCGGCATCGATGCGGCGGACAGCCGGAGCTTCGACGTGGCCAGCCGCCGACCGACCCAGGACGACACCGCCCTGACCCAGGCCATTGCCGCCATCCGCGAGAGCTTCGAAGAGCTGGGCGTTCTGCTGGCCCGCCACCCGGACGGCCGGATGGCCGACGACAACGACATCGCCACGCTCGACCGCCAGCTGCCCTTGCCGCAGCAATGCCGCGAACGCGGCCTCACCCTGGATGCCGCCAGCGTCTTCGTGCTGGCCCACTGGATCACCGACCGCGACCTGCCGCGCCGCTTCGACGTGCCCTTTCTGGTCGCCCGCATGCCGGAAGGCCAGCAGCCGGTGGCCGACGAATCGGAGCAGTTCGAGCCAGTCTGGGTGCGCCCGCAGGAAGCGCTGGAGCGGCATGCCGCCGGGCAGTTCTTCATCATCTTCCCCACCATCCGCACGCTGGAGCGGCTGCAGCACCATGCCACGGTGCAGTCGGTGCTGGACGCCTGCGCGGTGGACGACCGCCCGCTCTGGACCAGCTGCCCCCGCGCCGGCTTCACCAACGGACACGAGTCGCGCCACATGGAGCACGAAGCGCCGTTCGGGGAACTGGCCCTGGTCAGCCCGGAAGGGCAGATCGTGCACACGCTGGACTGGCAGACCGAGCAGCCGGTGGCCCTGCTGCGCAACGTCATGCGGCTGACCGCGCCCAACCCCGGCTTCATGACCGGCCCGGGCACCAACAGCTACATCGTGGGCGACCCGGCCACCGGCTACGTGGTGATCGACCCCGGCCCGGACGAGCCCGCCCACATCGACCGGCTCTGGCGGGCCACCGGCGGCGCGCTGCGCGCCATCGTCTGCACCCACTCCCATGCCGACCATTCGCCCGGCGCAGCGCGCCTGCAGGCCCTGTGCACCCAGGCCGGCCTGCAGACGCCGCCGGTGCTGGGCCTGCCCAGCGCGCCCACCGCCCGCGCCAACAGCCATTTCGTGCCCGACCGGGCCCTGGCCGACGGCGAGCTGATCGAACTGGTGGGGGTGGACGGCAGCACCGCCGTCAGCCATACGCTGGAGGTGATCCACACCCCCGGCCATGCGGCCAACCACCTGTGCCTGGTGCTGGTGGAAGACGGCCTGCTGTTCTCGGGCGACCACATCCTGAACGGCAGCACCACCGTCATCGACCCGCCCGACGGCAACATGGACGCCTACCTGAACTCGCTCGACCGGCTGGACCAGGCCTGCGAACGCCACGGCATCGAATTCATCCTGCCGGCCCATGGCTACGTGCTGGGCGACCTGCGCCAGAGCGCCGACCACCCCAGCGCGCCGGTCGAAGGCGGCGCCCGGGTCGCCATCCGCCAGCTCAAGGCCCACCGCCTGGCCCGCGAAGCCAAAGTCGCCCGCGCCATGCAGGCCCGGCCCGACGGCACCGCAGACGACTGGGTGAAACTGGCCTACGACGACGTGCCCGAACGCCTCTGGCCCGTGGCCCGCCGCTCCCTGCTCGCCCACGTGGAGCGCATCCAGAGCCTGGCCGGATTCAACGCCTGAAGCCACGCCAGCAGGCCCGCGACAGGCGCGAAAACGAGGTCGGAGAAAAAAATGGGCCAGCCGCCGGGCCGCCCCCAAGGCAGGCCCAGCCCCCTCGGGGGGCAGCGACCCGCGCAGCGGCGGAGCGTGGGGGTTGAATAGTGTGAAGCGCGCCTGTAAGCCGGATTCTGTGCACCCCGGTTGCCCGGGGCGTGACCGCCATTCATCTGGGCCGGGGGTTGCCCACCCGGCTCGGTGCTACCTACCCGCCAGCTCAGCGGAACCACCTCGACGCTGGCCTATTTGGTATTGCTGCGCGTAGAGATTGCCCGTTTCACCCGAACTGAATCGGCTCGTCTCTGTTGCTCTGATCCTCACCTTGGGGCCGCCCGGGTTGCCCCGGCCGGTCTTTCGGTGGAGAGGTGTTACCTCCTACGCTGTCCTGTGCAGTCCGGACGTTCCTCCAGCACACCCTTTCGGGCCCTGTGCCAGCGGCGGTCCGGCGCGCTCCACGGCCGGTATTATCGGCCCCCTGCGCGCCAGCCCGGCGCGCACCTGCTTGATCGCCACAAGCCCGCACCGCCATGATCCGCATCGCCGAACTCAAGCTGCCGCTGACCGAGGTTCCTTTCGAGACCCGCCGCGCCGCCGACGCCCCCACCGAAACCGACGCCGACCGGGCGCCCCCGCCCCACCCCGAGGCCAGCCTGCGGCGCCTGGCCGCCGAAGCGCTGGGCGTGGAGCAGGCCGACATCGCGCAGCTGCAGGTCTTCAAACGCAGCTTCGACGCCCGCAAGGCCGACCTGCGCGCGGTCTACATCGTCGACCTGACCCTGACCGACCCGACCCGCGAGGCCGCGCTGCTGGCCCGCCATGCGGACCATCCGCACATCATCCCCACCCCCGACATGCAGTGGCGCGCCCCGGTGCAGGCGCCACCGGGCTGGCCGGCCCACGAGGAAGACCGGCCGGTGGTCATCGGCCTGGGGCCGTGCGGCCTGTTCGCTGCCCTGGCGCTGGCCCAGATGGGCCTGCGGCCCATCGTGCTGGAACGCGGGCGGCCGGTGCGCCAGCGCACCAAAGACACCTGGGGCCTGTGGCGCAAGAAAGTGCTGAACCCGCAGAGCAACGTGCAGTACGGCGAAGGCGGTGCCGGCCTGTTTTCCGACGGCAAGCTCTACAGCCAGATCAAGGACCCGCGTTTCCTGGGCCGCAAGGTCATGCAGGAATTCGTGGAGGCCGGTGCGCCGCCGGAGATCTTGTACATGGCCCACCCGCACATCGGCACCTTCAAACTGGTGAAGGTGGTCGAAGCCATGCGCGAGAAGATCACCGCGCTGGGCGGCGAGATCCGCTTCGAACACCAGGTGACCGGTGCGCGGTTCGAACCCGAAGGCGAAGGCCGACAGCGCCTGGTCGGCCTGCAGGTTCACCACCTGGCCACCGGCGAGCATCGGGAGATGCCGGTTCGCCATGCGGTGCTGGCACTCGGCCACAGCTCGCGCGACACCTTTGCCTGGCTCTGGGACGCCGGCGTCTTCATGGAGGCCAAGGCGTTCTCGGTGGGCTTCCGCATCGAACACCCGCAGGGCGTGATCGATCGGGCCCGCTGGGGCCGGCACGCCGGCCATCCGCTGCTGGGCGCGGCCGACTACAAACTGGTGCACCACGCCGCCAACGGACGCGCGGTCTACAGCTTCTGCATGTGCCCGGGCGGCACCGTCGTGGCCGCCACCAGCGAGCCCGGCCGGGTGGTCACCAACGGCATGAGCCAGTATTCGCGGGCCGAGCGCAATGCGAATGCCGGCATGGTCGTCGGCATTGACCCGGCCGACTTCCCCCAGACCTTCCCCGACGACCTGCCGCTGTGGACCGCCGCCTTCGGCGAGACCGACGGCCCGCGCTACGCCGAACAGGCCCGCACCCTGCGACAGCAAGGGCAGCACCACCCGCTGGCCGGCGTGGTGCTGCAGCGCCAGCTGGAGGCCCGGGCCTTCGAGCTGGGCGGCGGCACCTACGAAGCCCCGGCCCAGCGGGTGGAAGACTTCCTGGCCGCCCGCCCCAGCACCGCGCTGGGCGAGGTGGAGCCGTCGTACAAGCCGGGCGTGCACCTGACCGATCTGGCCGCCGCCCTGCCCGCCTACGCCATCGAAGCCATGCGCGAAGCCCTGCCAGTGTTCGGCCGCAAGATCCGCGGCTACGACATGCCCGACGCCCTGCTCACCGGCGTCGAGACCCGCACCTCGGCGCCGCTGCGCATCACCCGCGGCGACGACCTGCAAAGCCTCAACACCACCGGCCTGTACCCGGCCGGCGAAGGCGCGGGTTATGCCGGCGGCATCCTGTCGGCGGGGGTGGACGGGATCAAGGTGGCGGAGGCGCTGGGGCGGGCGGTGATGGCCGCGTGACCCGGTTGGCGGGAATGCCCGTTTTCTTTACATGGCAGCCACACGCCGGATCGGGGTTTGCGGCAGCATTGGCACACGTTTTTTGCAAGGAGTTCTTCATGAACACCCGTCGCCTTTCGCTGTTGACCCTGGCCTGCACCGCGCTGGCCGGCCACGGCATCGCCCAGGCCCAGGAAGAACAGGGCCGCGTCATCAGCAGCACCCCGGTCATTCAGCAGGTGGCGGTACCCCGCCAGATCTGCAGCGATGAAGTCGTCACCTATGAGGGCCGCAGCTCCGGTGCCGGCGCGCTGCTCGGCGCGGTGGCGGGCGGTGCAGCAGGCAATGCCATCGGCAACGGTGGCGGGCGGGCGGCGGCCACCGTCATCGGCCTGATCGGTGGCGCCATGCTGGGCGACCGCATCGAAGGCCGGGGGCCGGCGCAGAGCGAGACCATCACCCGCTGCGGCACCCAGACCATGTACGAGCCGCGCACCGTGGCCTACGACGTGGTCTACGAATACGCAGGCCGCCAGTACCGCACCCAGATGGCCCAGGACCCGGGCCGCTTCGTACGCCTGAACGTGGCACCGGTCGATGCGCTGCCGGCGGCTCCGCCGGCCTACCAGCCCCGGCCGCAGGTGATCTACCAGACACCGTACCCGGCCCGGACCCAGATCCACTCCGGTACCACCTACTATCCGGCCACCTCGGGTGTGGTGGTCATCAACGGCCAGCGCTACCACCGCCCGTACGACGGCGACCGGCGCTGGGACGACCGACACCACGGCCACCGCGACTGGGACCGCGACGGTCGCCGCTGGGACCGGGACTGATCAAAGTCCCCCGCTGTCCAGCGTTTCGGCAGGAGCCAAAGGCGGCTCTTCGGTCTGAAGAAGCTGGATCCTTCTCTCCAGTCGCTCGCAAGCATCGACGGATTTTCGCCAGGCCAGCAGGCGGTACAGCAGGTCGATGTAGTCCGGGTTGCTCAAGGGCGGGCTCACCAGCAGTTCCTTGAGGCTGCTGCCCTCGAACAACTGGTTCACTTTGGTCTCTACCCCGTTTTGCTGGGCGGCGGCAGCCTGCCGGTAGCGCAACAGCTGCTCTCGACTCGGATCAAGGTGTTCGACACGGCGCTGCGGGCTTGGAAAAAGGACGCTCCGCGGACTGGATGATCCGGTTGAACGCACCTCATCGACCAGCCGAGCTTCGGGCTGGCGGGTGTCGTCTGCCAGGGCCTCGCGAGGTGTGATTGCAGGGGAAGTGCGGCAGCTGTCGCGTGATGGGTGGGTGCTGATCATGGAGGGCTCCTGAGGGATGCAGAACACCATCAGTTGCTCTTGCGGGCAGTTAGGTCCCCGCCGATTGCATCCTTCAGACATTGATCAGAAGATGGGCCGAAGCACACAAAAAAAGGCCGCCCGAAGGCGGCCTTTTCCATGGACGGCAGCGCCGGGTCAGCCGTTCTGCTGCAGGGCGGCGATGCGCTCCTCGATCGGCGGGTGGGTGCTGAACAGCTTGCCCAGGCTGCCGGTGATGCCCATGGCCTGCATGGTCTTGGGCAGTTCGCCCGGGGTCAGGCCGCCCAGGCGGGCCAGGGCGTTGATCATGGGCTGCTTGCGGCCCATGAGCTGGGCGGCACCGGCGTCGGCACGGAACTCGCGCTGGCGGCTGAACCAGGCCACGATGATGGCGGCCAGGAAACCCAGGATGATGTCCATGACGATGGTGGTCACCATATAGCCGATGCCGGGGCCGCTGCTCTGGCTGTCACCCTTGCGCAGGAAGGCGTCGACCGCATAGCCGATGACGCGGCTGAGGAACACCACGAAGGTGTTCATGACGCCCTGGATCAGGGTCATGGTGACCATGTCGCCGTTGGCGACGTGGGCCACCTCGTGGCCGATGACAGCCTCGACCTCTTCGCGGGTCATGTTCTGCAGCAGGCCGGTGGACACCGCCACCAGCGCGGAGTTCTTGAAGGCGCCGGTGGCAAACGCGTTGGGCGCGCCTTCGAAGATGGCGACTTCGGGCATGCCGATGTTGGCCTGGCGGGCGAATTTCTCGACCGTCTGCACGATCCAGGCTTCGTCGGCGTTCTGCGGCTGGCTGATGACGCGCGCGCCGGTGCTGAACTTGGCCATCGGCTTGCTGATGAGCAGCGAGATGAAGGCGCCGCCGAAACCGATCACCAGCGAGAAGCCGGCCAGCGCCGTCAGGTTGAGGCCGTTGGCGGTGAGGAACCGATCCACCCCGAGGAGGCGGGTGGTGATCAGCAGCACCGCCATGACAGCGACGTTGGTGAGGACGAGCAGCAGGATGCGTTTCATGTGGGCTCCGTGGAGTGGGTGTGGCCGGACCGTGCGGCCGATGCTGCTTCAGACCCGGGCGGGCCTGTCCGGGTTCCCCGGGGGCAGCGGCTGCGCATGATACCGAGAAGCCGATATGGCGCCGCCGCCCGCCGATTCAAGCCCGGGGTGGCCGGAAGACGGTGGTGTCGGCGTAGAAGGCCGGATCGGCGTTGGCCGGCCACCAGCCCGGTACACCCAGCACTGGCAGCGGGGTGAACGGCTTGGCCTGCAGGCGGTCGGCGGACACCGCCTGCGCCAGCCAGGCATCCCAGGCCGACAGGTCGGCACCGAGCTCTGGCGGCACCGGCCAGCGCAGCACATGGGCGGTGATCGATTTGTAAGGACTCACCAGCTTTTCCAGCAAGGCGTGGCCGAAGACCACCAGCCGGCTCTGCGCCCACAGCGCCCGCTGGTCCAGGAACAGGCGCTGCCAGTCGCGCGCCAGCAGGGCTTCCCACAGCTCGGGCGGGGCCTGCAGCAGCGCGGCGTTTTCGTCGAACAGGGTCAGGGCGTCGCGCAACGGCCCCCGGACGGCGCCCACGCCGGCCCGGGCGATCTCGGCCGCCTGCAGCCGGTTGAGCCCGAGTTTGGTTTGCGGAAAGCGGTGCCAGCACAGGCCGTTGAAGGCGTCGTGCAGGTTGGTGCGGGTGGGCACGCTGCCGGTGTCGAAGATGAACTGCTCGTAGGCCGTGCCGTCGGGCAGGGCCGACTGGGGGACGAAGCGCACCGGCAGCGGGCCCAGCCGGTTCAGGGCATCGGGCAGATCGTCGGGGAAGGTGCCGGCCGCATCCGGCGCCGGCAGGCCGGGGCCCCAGCCCGCCAGCGGGGCGAACCAGGGCGCCTCCCAGGGCAGGGACCAGCCGCTGGTCATGGCGTCGGCGCGGACCCTCAGGCCACCTGGCGCCAGGGCAGCGCCTCGCCGGCGCGCAGCGGCTTCAGTTCGGCCTGGCCGAAGGCAAAGCTCTCGGGCGGGGTCCAGCTCTCGCGCTTCAAGGTCACGGTGCCGGTGTTGCGCGGCAGGCCGTAAAAGGCCGGGCCGTGGAAGCTGGCAAAACCTTCCAGCCGGTCCAGCGCACCCACGCTGTCGAAGGCCTCGGCGTACAGCTCCAGGGCGGCGTGCGCGGTGTAGCAGCCGGCGCAACCGGTGGCGTGTTCCTTGAGGTGGGCCGGGTGCGGGGCACTGTCGGTGCCCAGGAAGAAGCGGTCGCTGCCGCCGGTGGCGGCGGCCACCAGCGCCTGGCGGTGCACCTCGCGCTTGAGCACCGGCAGGCAGTAGTAGTGCGGGCGGATGCCGCCGCTGAAGATGGCGTTGCGGTTGTAGAGCAGGTGGTGGGCGGTGATGGTGGCCGCCGTGAACGCACCGGCCTCGGCCACATACTGCGCCGCCTCGCGGGTGGTGATGTGCTCGAACACCACCTTCAGTTCGGGGAAGTCGCGGCGCAGCGGGATCATCTGCTGGTCGATGAACACCGCCTCGCGGTCGAACAGGTCGATGTCGCTGGAGGTGACCTCGCCGTGCACCAGCAGCAGCATGCCGTGCTTCTGCATGGCTTCCAGGGTGCGGTAGGTCTTGCGGATGTCGGTCACGCCGGCATCGCTGTTGGTGGTGGCACCGGCCGGGTAGAGCTTGGCGGCCACCACGCCGCCCTCGCGGGCCCGGGCGATCTCGTCGGGCGGCAGGTTGTCGGTGAGGTAGAGCGTCATGAGCGGCTCGAACGACACGCCTTCGGGCACGGCGGCCAGGATTCGGTCGCGATAAGCCACGGCCTGGGCGGCGGTGGTCACCGGCGGCTTCAGGTTGGGCATGACGATGGCCCGGCCGAACTGGGCGGCGGTGTGCGGCACCACGGTGCGCAGGGCTTCGCCGTCGCGCAGATGGACGTGCCAGTCGTCCGGGCGGGTGAGGGTCAGGGTGTCGGGGCGCGGGTTCGGGGTCGGGGCGGCGTTCATCCGGCGATTGTCGCAGCCCGACCGTCGAGCAGGTCCTGCAACCGCTGCCAGAACACCTGAACCGCACGCTTCGCCCGGGTGCTGTCGGCCGGGCGGGCGCGGTAGAGGCGGATGTCGAGTGCGGCCTGCAGGCCTTCGCCGGCCGAGACCAGCCGGCCGGCCGCCACCTCGGCCCGCACCGCGCTGGTGGGCAGGAAGGCGATGCCGTGGCCTTCCAGGGCCATGGCCTTGAGGCCCTCGGCCATGTCGGTCTCGTAGCTGCGCTCCAGGTGCACCGGGCGGTCGGCGCGTTTGGTCAGGCTGTCGACCACCCGGCCGAGGTAGGCGCCGGGGGCATAGGCCAGGTAGGGTGCGGGCGCACCGGCCTGGGCCAGCAACGAATACAGCGGTCGGCCCTGGGCGTCGGGCTTGACGAAGGGGGCGAGCACGTCGCTGCCCAGCGGCAGCATTTCGTACCGGGCGGCGTCGAGCTGGATGGGCTGGTCGACATGGTGGTAGGCGATCAGCAGGTCGCAGCTGCCTTCCACCAGCCGCAGCACCGCGTCGTGCACATTGAGCGCGATCAGCCGGCTCTTGATGGGGCCGCAGCTCTCGCGCAGGCCGGAGAGCCAGGCCGGGAAGAAGGTGAAGGCCAGGGTGTGCGGCACTGCGAATTCGATGACGTCCTGCGCCGCCGCGGTGTGTGCTCGCAGGGTGGCCCGGGTGGTGTTGAGGGTCTGGAGCATCTCCAGCGCCTGCTCGTAGAGCGTCTGCCCGGCGGGGGTGAGGCGCGTGGGGTAGGAGGAGCGGTCGACCAGGTCGGTGCCGGCCCAGGCTTCGAGCGACTGGATTCGGCGCGAGAACGCCGGCTGGGTCACATGCCGCAGCTGGGCCGAGCGGCTGAAGCTGCGGGTCTCGGCCAGACTGACGAAATCTTCAAGCCACTTGGTTTCCATCGGCCGGATTATCCGACTGCTGCAGGGCCCACATCTGCGTGTAAACACCGCCCCGCGCCACCAGCTCGGCATGGGTGCCGCGCTCGACGATGTGGCCGTGCTCCAGCACGATGATCTGGTGCGCGTCCACCACGGTGGAGAGGCGGTGGGCAATGACCAGCGTGGTCTTGTTGCGGGCGGCGCTGCGGATCTCGCCCTGGATGGCGCGTTCGTTGGCCGAATCGAGCGCCGAGGTGGCTTCGTCGAAGATCAGGATGGGCGGGTTCTTGAGCAGGGTGCGGGCAATGGCCACGCGCTGTTTCTCGCCGCCCGACAGCTTGAGTCCGCGCTCGCCGACCACGGTGCGCCAGCCCTGCGGCAGGCGTTCGATGAAGTCGCGGATGTGGGCAGCCTGGGCCGCCGCCACCGCCGCCTCGTGCCCGGCATCGGGCCGGCCGTACAGGATGTTGTATTCGATGCTGTCGTTGAACAGCACCGTGTCCTGCGGGACGATGCCGATGGCCTGGCGCACGCTGCCCTGGGTCACCTGCCGGATGTCCTGGCCGTCGATGGTGATGCGGCCTTCCTGCGTGTCGTAGAAGCGGTAGAGCAGCCGGGCCAGCGTGCTCTTGCCCGAGCCCGACGGGCCGACCACCGCCACCGTCTGCCCGGCCGGGATCTCGAAGCTGATGCCGTGCAGGATGGGCCGGGCCGGCTCGTAGGCGAAGCGCACCTCCTCGAAGCGCACCGCCGGCGGGCCCTGCAGCCGCAGCGGCACGGCGC
Organism: Comamonadaceae bacterium; assembly: GCA_013823485.1. GTDB lineage: Bacteria > Pseudomonadota > Gammaproteobacteria > Burkholderiales > Burkholderiaceae_C > Hydrogenophaga. The sequence continues at coordinate 22,444 of PNMF01000010.1, read as the reverse complement.
CGGGGGCGTCGGCCACCTCGCGTTCCTTCTCCAGCAGCACGAACATCTTGTCCAGGTCGGTCAGGCTCTGCTTGATCTCGCGGTACAGCACGCCCAGGAAACCCAGCGGGATGTAGAGCTGGATCATGAAGGCATTGATCATCACCAGATCGCCCAGCGTGAGGGTGCCGTCGGCCACGCCCTGGGTGGCCCGCCACAGCATCAGCACCAGCGCCACCGCAATCACCAGCTGCTGGCCGGTGTTGAGCAGCGAGAGCGTGCTCTGGCTCTTGAGGCGGGCGCGGCGCAGCTTCTCCAGCGCCTCGTCGTAGCGGCGGGCCTCGAAGGCCTCGTTGTTGAAGTACTTGACCGTCTCGTAGTTGAGCAGCGAGTCGATGGCGCGGGTCTGGCTGCTGGACTCCAGCTCGTTCATCTCGCGCCGGAACTGGGTGCGCCATTCGGTGATGACCACGGTGAAGGTCACGTACACCACCAGCGCCACCAGCGTGATGACCACATAGCCCATGTCGAAGCGGGTGCCCAGCAGGGCCAGCACCATGGCCACCTCGATCAGGGTGGGCACGATGCTGTAGAGCGAGTACGAGATGAGCGACTGCACGCCGCGCGTGCCGCGTTCGATGTCGCGCGTCATGCCGCCGGTCTGGCGTTCCAGGTGGAAACGCAGCGACAGCGCGTGCAGGTGCCCGAACACTTCGAGCGCAATGCTGCGGGTGGCGCCCTCGGTGGCCTTGGCGAACACGAGTTCGCGCAGCTCGGTGAACAGGCTGGTGGACAGCCGCAACGCGCCGTAACCCAGCAGCAGGGCCACCGGCACCACCAGCAGGGCCTGGGTGCTGCCGGGCGGGATGGTCATGGCGTCGACCAGCTCCTTGAGCAGAAGGGGCACGCTGACGTTGGCCACCTTGGCCGCCACCATGAACCCCAGCGCGAACATGACCCGCCACTTGTAGCGCCACAGGTAAGGCAGCAGGCGCTGCAGGGTGGCCCAGTCGGAGCGGCGCGCGGGTTCCCCCGGGGTGCCGGGTGCGCCGGGTGCGCCGGGCGTGGCGGGCAAGGCCACACGGCCTTGGGTCGGGTTGTCGGGTCGCATGCGGGAGAATCTCGGGTAATCACGGAGATTGTGCCCATGTCCACCGAAACCGGCGCCCACGCCACCCACTTGCCCACCGACCGCGAACTGGTGCTCAAGGTCATCCCCATGCCGGCCGACTGCAATGCCAACGGCGACATCTTCGGCGGCTGGGTCATGGCGCAGGTCGACCTGGCCGGTGCGGTGCTGCCGGCGCGTTATGTGCGCGGCCGCATGGCCACGGTGGCGGTGAACCAGTTCATCTTCAAGCAGCCGGTGCGGGTGGGCGACATCCTGAGCTTCTATTCGCACCTCACGCGGGTGGGCCGCACCTCGATCACGGTGCAGGTGGAGGTGTTTGCCGAACGCTTCTCGGCCCAGGGCCAGTACGTCAAGGTGACCGAAGCCAGCCTGACCTATGTGGCCATCGACATGGAAGGCCGGCCCCGGCCGATTCCGCGCGAGGGCCTGCCGCCCGGCCTCTGATCAGACGGCTTTCCAGCGCCGCCGCCAGGCGGCGTAGATGACATCGGCCAGCGCCTGGCTGCCCGCCTGGTGCTGCGCGGTGAGTGCCCGCATGGCCGCCGGCGACTGCACCGTGGGCAGCCCCTGCTCCACCGCCTGCGGGTACACGCTGCCGGCGTTGGCCAGCCAGGCCTCGATCTTGGCCGGCGTGATCTCGATGTGGAACTGCATGCCCAGGTGCGGCCCGATGGCAAACGCCTGGTGCCCGCAGGCCGGCGATGCCGCCAGCAGCCGCGCGCCCGGCGGCAGCACGGTGAAGCTGTCGTAATGCCACTGGTAGAGGGTGGCGCTGCCGCCCGGGCCCAGCCCACCCAGCCAGTCGGCCAGCAGCGCGGCATCGGCCCCGGGCTCGCGGCGGACCGGCAGCCAGCCCACCTCGGGCATCGGCAGCCGCTCGACCCGGCCACCGAAGGCACGCGCCATCAGCTGCCCGCCCAGGCAATGGCCGATCACCGGAATGCCGCGCGCATCGGCCTGGCGGATCAGCGCCTCGGCCTGGCGCAGGCTGGGGCGGTCGTCGTTGGCGCTCCACTCGCCCCCCAGCACCGCCAGCGCCCGGAACCCGTCGACGGACGCCGGCCAGGCCTCGCCGGCCTCGGTGCAGCGCACCTGCCAGGTGTGGCCGTGGGCGTCCAGCCACTGCCCCAGGTAACCGGGGCCGTCTTCCAGGGTGTGCTGCAGCACCAGCACGTCGGTGTTTGTGGCGGGGTGGGTCGGCATGGCGGCGATGCTAGGCAGACCGCCGCCCGGCCCTGGGGCCATTCACGCCGGGCCGCTCAGGGCCACCAGGCCACGGTGGGGCTTTGCAGGGCTTCGTCCAGTTCGGCCTGCGTCACCGTGATGTCCATGCGCAGGAGCGCGCCGGCCATGGCCTTGCCCAGGTTGTCGTGGCGCAGGTTGCGGGCACCGCCGCCCTGCAGCGCGTCCTTCAGCACCAGCTTCAGGGCCAGCAGGCGCGGCAGCGGCCACAGCAGCACCTCGCCGGGCAGCCAGGGCGCAAAGTGGGCCTGCACCCGCGCCGCCGTCACCTCCCGCTCGATCAGCCGCCAGCCTGCGGCGTTGCGGGCGAACAGGCCGAAGTCGACCCAGTCGGCCTTGTCGCCGCTGCGGGCATGGGCGATGCGGGCCAGCGGGACCAGCACCTTGTCGTCCGACGTGTTCATGCACCCGCCTCCAGCCAGTCGAGGGTCACGCCCGCTTCCACCGAGGCCCGGTCCACCAGCGTCGGCCAGATGCCCAGCAGCTCGCTGGCGCCGTGCAGGCCGCTGAAGCCGCTGGTGAAGGCCGGGCCGCTCAGGGCCAGCCAGGGGAACAGGCGGCCGAAGCCCTCGGCGGCGGCGCGGTCCGGGGTGCGCAGCACCAGGCGGGTCCAGATCTCGTTGAGGCCGTTCAGGGCCTCGGCGTCGGGCAGCGGGGCCAGCGGGCCGTGGGCCGCGTTGAGCCCCGGGTACTCCACAAAGAGCTCGTCGTGCGGCACGCGGCGGCGCGCCAGCTCGGCGCGGATCAGGGCCTGCGCGGCCTGCGCCTTGTCCCAGGCGTCGGGCCACGAGAAGCCCCAGCTCACCTCGGCCTTGTAGCCGTCGCGGTAGCCCGCCACCACCTTGAGCTGCGGGCCGGGCGCGCAACCCTGCGCGCCGCTCAGGTGCACCCGGTGCTGCCCTTCGTCGCGCAGCTCGATCTGCCCCATGTCCAGCACCACGTCGGGCGAGTGATAGGCGTGCGGGTCGTGCACCTCGTAGAGCAATTGCTGGCGCACCGTGTCGAAGTTGACCAGCCCGCCGGTCTCGGGCGCCTTGGTGATGAGGGCGCTGCCGTCTTCCCACACTTCCGCAATGGGGTAGCCGATGCGGGCCAGGTCGGGGATGCGCTGCCACCAGCCCTGGCTGCCGAAGTTGCCCCCGCTGCCCTGCCCCGAACATTCCAGCAGGTGGCCCACGGTCAGGCCCTGGGCCAGGCGGCCCCAGTCGGCCGGGGACGAAGCGTCCTGCAGCTTCCAGCCCAGGCTGTGCACCAGCGGCCCCAGGAACAGCGCGGCATCGGCCACCCGGCCGGTGATGACGATGTCGGCCCCGCCCTCCAGCGCCCGCACGATGGGTGCTGCGCCCAGGTAGGCGTTGGCGAACACCAGCCGCTCGCGCACGCTGTCCACGTGGCCGCCATGAAACAGGTGGGGTAAGTCCTGAGCCGGGTCCTGCAGCCGGGGCAGCACGTCGTCGCCGGCCACCACGGCGATGCGGGCCTTCAGGCCGCGCGCCTGCAAGGCGGCCTGCACCGCCTGCGCCGCGCCCACGGGGTTGAGGCCACCGGCGTTGCAGACAAAGCGCACGCCGCGCGCCTGCATCAGCGGCCACAGGCGCAGCAGCAGCGGCACCACATCGCGCGCGTAGCCGAGTGCGGGGTCGCGCTGCCGGTCTTTCTGCAGGATGGCCAGGGTCAGTTCGGCCAGGTGGTCGCTGGCCACGAACTGCAGCTGCCCGCGCTCGATGCTGGCCGCCACCGGCTCCCAGTGATCGCCATAAAAGCCGAGCCCGGCACCGATGCGCACAGAGGTCATGGGGTCATCTTGCTGGCACCTGCGCGACGCACGCGTCGGGACAACCCCTAGCGTCAGTCCCGTGCAGGACAGCTATAAATCGCAGCACTTCTGCTGCCTTGCCTGCACCCGATACCGCAGCAGACGCGCCGTCAGGCGCGACACATAACAACATCGGAGACACGTTCGTGCAACTGCTGCAACTGCTCATCAGCGGTGTGGCCCAGGGGTGCATCTATGGCCTCATTGCCCTGGGCTTCGTGCTGATCTACAAGGCCACCGAAACGGTGAGCTTTGCCCAGGGCGACCTGATGATGGTCGGCGCCTTCGGCGGTCTGGCGGCCATGACGCTGCTGGGCTTCCCGTTCTGGCTCTCGGTGCCCGCAGCCATCATCGGCATGGCGCTGTTCGGCGTGCTGCTGGAGCGCATCGTCATCCGGCCCATCCTGGGGCAGCCGGCCTTCTCCATCGTGATGCTCACCATCGGCGTGGGCTATGTGCTGCGCGGCGTGATCACCATGATCCCCAACATCGGCACCGACACCCACACCCTGCCGGTGCCCTATGCCGGCGAGGTGCTGCGCCTGGGCGCGCTGGTGATCTCGGCCGAGCAGATCGTGGTGATCGGCGTCACCGCCCTGCTGTGCGGCGGCCTGTTCGCCATGTTCCGCTACAGCAAGCTGGGCATCGCCATGCAGGCGTCGTCGCAGAACCAGCTGGCGGCCTACTACATGGGCATTCCGGTGAAGCGCCTCAACGGCCTGGTGTGGGGTCTGGCGGCCGGCGTGGCGGCCATTGCCGGCCTGCTGCTCGCACCCATCACCTTCGTGCACGCCAACATGGGTTTCATCGGCCTCAAGGCCTTCCCGGCGGCGGTGGTGGGCGGCTTCACCAGCCTGCCCGGCGCCATCGTGGGCGGGCTGATCATCGGGGTGGTCGAAGCGCTGTCGGGCTTCTACCTGCCCGAGGGCTTCAAGGACATCGCGCCCTACATCGTGGTGCTGCTCATGCTGGTGCTCAAGCCCAACGGCCTGTTCGGCGAAAAACTCCGCAAGAAAGTCTGAGGCCGGCCCATGCGTTTCCTGTTCAAGACCGATTACGACCAGGACATCCGGCTGGCCAAGCACGGCGGCCATGTGTTCTGGTACAGCCTGCTGGGCCTGTTCCTGCTCAGCGCCCCGTTCACGGTGGACGAGTACTGGCTCTCGCAGATGACCTTCGTGCTCATCTACGCCATCGTCGGCCTGGGGCTGATGCTGCTGGCCGGCTTCACCGGGCTGTTCTCGCTCGGCCACGCCGCCTTCCTGGGCGTGGGGGCCTACACCCAGGCCATCATGGTGAACGCCGGCCTGCCTTTCCCGCTGGCACTGGCCTGCGCCGGCCTGCTGTCGGCGGCGGTGGGCATGGTGGTGGGCCTGCCGGCGCTGCGGGTCAAGGGCATCTACCTGGGCATGGCCACGCTGGCCTTCGGCTTCATCGTGGAAGAAGGCATGGCCCGCTGGGAACACATGACCGGGGGCAACGCCGGCCTCATGGTGCAGTACCCCAAGCTGTTCGGCATGGAGCTGGACACCACCGGCGAGTTCTATGCGCTGTGCCTGGTCATCTGCGTGGCCGCCACGCTGGGCATCGTCAACCTGATGCGATCGAGCACCGGCCGGGCCTTCGTGGCCATCCGCGACTCCGAGATCTCGGCCCAGAGCATGGGCATCCACCTGGCCCGCTACAAGACGCTGAGCTTCGCGCTCTCGGCCTTCCTGGCCGGCATCGGCGGCGCGCTGTACGCGCACAAGATCCAGTTCCTGTCGCCGGATCAGTTCGGCATCATCCAGTCGATCGACCTGCTGCTGATGGTGGTGATCGGCGGGCTGGGCTCGATCCACGGGGCCTTCCTGGGCGCCATCTTCCTGATCGTCATGCCGCAGCTGATCTCGCTGGGCAAGGACTTCCTGCCGGCCGCCATCGGCCAGGCCGCCGGCCTGCAGGGCACGGTATACGGCCTGGTGCTGATCGCCTTCGTGCTGTTCGAGCCCATGGGCCTGTATGGCCGCTGGCTCAAGGTGCGCACCTGGTTCCAGCTGTTCCCGTTCTACCGCAAGGGCATGTTCAAGCGGCAGAAATCGTTCCAGAAATCGGACCGACTGAAATGAACGATGTCCTTCTCTCGGCGAAGAACCTCAGCGTGCGCTTCGGCGGCGTGCTGGCGGTCAACGATGTCAGCTTCGATGTGAAGCGTGGCGAAGTGTTCACCCTGATCGGCCCCAACGGCGCCGGCAAGACCACGGTGTTCAACCTGATCAGCCGCATCTACACGCCCACCACCGGCACCATCGACTACGCCGGCCCCGAGGGCATGCTGCGCCTGACCGACCAGGCGCCGCACCGCATCGCCTCGCTGGGCATTGCGCGCACCTTCCAGAACATCGAGCTGTTCGAGCACGCCACCGTGCTGCAGAACCTGCTGATCGGCCGCCACACGCACCGCCGCACCGGGCTGCTGTCGGAGCTGTTCTTCACCGGCAAGACCCGGGCCGCCGAGATCGAGGCGCGCGAGAAGGTGGAACAGGTCATCGAGTTGCTGGACCTGCAGCACCACCGCGAAAGCATGGTGGCCGGCCTGCCCTACGGCGTGCGCAAGGTGGTGGAGCTGGCGCGTGCCCTGTGCACCGAGCCGAAGCTGCTGCTGCTGGACGAACCCTCGTCGGGCCTGAACGTCGAAGAGACGGACGACATGGCCTTCTGGATCACCGACATCAAGGACGAGCTCGGCATCACGGTGCTGATGGTCGAACACGACATGGGCCTGGTCTCGAAGGTGTCGGACCGGGTGCTGGCCATGTCGCAAGGCCAGCAGCTGGCCACCGGCACCCCGGCCGAGGTGCAGGCCGACCCCGGCGTGATCGAGGCCTACCTCGGCTCGGTGGACGATGTGTCGAGCCTGCGCCGCGAAAACCACAAGGTGAATGCATGAGCGTTCCTACGAGCGATTCACCGGTGCTCAAGCTCTCCAACGTGGAGAGCGCCTACGGTCCCATCAAGGCCATCCGCGGCGTGAGCCTGCAGGTGCGCCGGGGCGAGATCGCCACCGTGCTGGGCAGCAACGGCGCCGGCAAGACCACCATCCTCAAGACCATCAGCGGCATCATCGACCCGCGCAAGGGCTCGGTGGAGTTCAAGGGCGAAAGCATCACCGCGCAGGACCCGTCGGTCATCGTGCAGATGGGCCTGTCGCACGTTCCCGAGGGGCGCGAGGTGTTCCCGCTGCTGTCGGTGCGCGACAACCTGCTCATGGGCGCCTACACCCGCAAGGACCGCGACGGCGTGGCGCGCGACATGGAGCTGGTGTTCGGCTACTTCCCGATCCTGCGCGAGCGGGCCGCGCAGGATGCCGGCCTGCTCTCGGGCGGCCAGCAGCAGATGCTGGCCATCAGCCGCGCGCTCATGGCCAACCCCGACCTGATCCTGCTGGACGAACCCAGCCTGGGCCTGAGTCCGAAGCTCACCAAGGAGATCTTCGAGATCGTGGTGCGCATCAACCGCGAGCGCGGCACCACCATCCTGCTGGTGGAACAGAACGCCAACATGGCCCTGAACGCCGCCGACTACGGCTATGTGCTGGAGAACGGCCGCATCGTGATGGAAGACACCTGCGCCCACCTGCGCGAGAAGGACGACATCAAGGAGTTCTACCTCGGCATGAAGGAAGCCGGCGTGCGCGCCGACCGGCGCTGGAAAAAGAAAAAGACCTGGAGATGACGAGATGACCTACCTCTGGGACACCTCCCACATCCAGCCGCGCGCCGACGTGGTCATGCCGGGCGAGACCATGCCCGCCGTGTTCTGGAACGCGGTCAAGGCGCGCGGCCCGAACGTGTGGATGCGCCAGAAGCACCTGGGCATCTGGCGCAGCTGGAGCTGGCAGCAGACCGGTGAAGCGGTGCGCGAGATCAGCCACGGGCTCATGGCCCTGGGCTTCGAGGCGCACGACACCGCCTCCATCCTGTCCAACACCACCGTCGAGTGGGTGCTGTGCGACCTGGGCGTGCTGAGCGCCGGCGGCGTCTCCAACGGCATCTACCCCACCGATGCCGCCGAACAGGTGCAGTACCTGTGCGAGGACTCCCGCACCACGGTGCTGTTCGTGGAGAACGACGAACAGCTGGACAAGGCGCTGGAGGTGCGCGACGCGCTGCCGCTGCTGAAGAAGATCGTGGTGATCGACATGGACGGCCTGCGCGACCTGGACGACCCCGGCGTCATCAGCCTGGACGCCCTGCGCCAGCTTGGCCGCGAACACCACCAAGCCCACCCCGGCGCGGTGGAGGCGCGGGTGAACGCGCTGAAGCCGGCCGACCTGGCCATCCTGGTCTACACCTCGGGCACCACCGGCAAGCCCAAGGGCGCCATGCATTCGCATGCCGGGCTGGTCTACACCGTGCGGGGCTACAACACGCTCATTGCGCGCAGCGAAGCGGACGAATGCATGTGCTTCCTGCCGCTGTGCCACATTGCCGAGCGCATGGGCGGCGAGTACTTCTCGCTCTACACCGGGGCCAAGCTCAACTTTGTCGAGAACCCCGAGACCGTGCCCGAGAACGTGCGCGAGATCGCGCCCACGGTGTTCACCGCCGTGCCCCGCGTGTGGGAGAAGTTCTACTCCGGCGTGATGATCACCCTGAAGGAAGCCAGCGGCCTGCAGCAGGCCGCCTACGGCTGGGCCATCGGCGTGGGGCAGAAGGTGGCCGACCTGGTCATGGCCAAGCAGCCGGTGCCGGGCAGCCTGAAGCTGCAGTTCAGGATTGCGCGTGCGCTGGTGCTGAACAATGTGCGCAAGCTCATCGGCATCCACCGAGCCCGCTTTCTGGTGACCGGTGCAGCCCCCATCTCGCCCGACCTGGTGCGCTGGTACCTGGCGCTGGGCGTGCCCATGCTGGAGGTGTGGGGCATGACCGAGACCTGCGGCGCCTCCACCGGCATTCCGGCCGAACGCATCAAGCCCGGCAGCATCGGCCCGGCCGCGGCCTACAACGAGGTCCGCATTGCCCCGGACACCGGCGAGATACTGGTGCGCGGCCCCAACGTGTTCATGGGCTACCTGAACCTGCCCGAAAAAACCGCCGAGACCATCGACGCCGATGGCTGGCTGCACACCGGCGATGTGGGCGTGGTGGATGAGGAAGGGTTTTTCCGCATCACCGACCGCATGAAGGACATCATCATCACCGCAGGGGGCAAGAACATCACGCCCAGCGAGCTGGAGAACGAACTGAAGTTCTCGCCCTACGTGACCGATGCCGTGGTCATCGGCGACCAGCGACCCTATCTGACCGTGATCATCATGATCGACCAGGAGAACGTGGAGAAGTACGCGCAGGACCACGACGTGCCGTTCTCCAACTACGCCAGCCTGACCCGCTCGCCCGAAGTGCAGGCCCTGATCCAGACCGAGATCGACCGCGTCAACAAGAAGTTTGCGCGGGTCGAACAGATCAAGAAGTTCTTCCTGCTCGACACCCAGCTCAGCGCCGAAGACGAAGAACTCACCCCCACCATGAAGCTCAAGCGCAAGCTGGTGCAGACCAAGTACGCCGAACAGATCGACGCCATGTACCGGTAAGCGATGCGCAGCTGACCCCTCACCGACCAGCCACCCCGAAGGAGACGACACCATGACATTCAAACCCACCCTGATCGCTGCCGCCCTGGCACTGGTCGCCGGCTCGGCCCTCGCGCAATCGCAGGGCGTGAGCAAGGACACCATCACCATCGGCTCCATCCAGGACCTCTCGGGCCCGCTGGCCGGCTTCGGCAAGCAGGTGCGCCTGGGCATGCTGCTGCGCGTGGACGAGGCCAACGAACAGGGCGGCATCAACGGCCGCAAGATCGACCTCAAGGTGGAAGATTCCGGCTACGACCCCAAGAAGGCGGTGCTGGCCGCGCAGAAGCTGGTCAACCAGGACAAGATCTTCGCCATGGTCGGCCACATCGGCACGGCGCAGAACATTGCCGCCATGCAGGTGCAGTTTCCGAAGAACGTCATCAACTTCTTCCCGGTGACCGCCGCCCGCGAGATGTACGAGCCCTTCCACCGGCTCAAGTACAGCTTTGCCGCCACCTACTACGACCAGATGCGCCTGGCCGTGCCCAAGCTGGTGAAGGAGAAGAACGCCAAGAAGGTCTGCACCATGTACCAGGACGACGAGTTCGGCCTGGAGGTCAAGCGCGGCGCCGAAGAAGGCCTCAAGACCATCGGCATGACCCTGGCCGAAGAGACCAGCTACAAGCGCGGCGCCACCGACTTCGCCTCGCAGATGCAGAAGCTCTCGGCCGCCCAGTGCGACATGGTGGTGCTGGGCACCATCATCCGCGAGACCATCGGCGGCATCGCCACCGCGCGCCGTCTGGGCTTCAACCCGACCTTCGTCGGCTCCAGCGCGGCCTACACCGACCTGATCCACAAGCTGGGCGGCGCCCCCATGAACGGCCTGTACGCCGCCATGACGGTGCAGAACCCCTACCTGGACGAGTCGAGCCAGCCGATCCGCTTCTGGGCCAACAAGTACAAGACCAAGTTCAACGAAGACCCGACCGTGTTCTCGGTGTACGGCTACAGCGCGGTGGACGCCTTCCTGCGCGCTGCCGGCAAGGCCGGCAACAACCTGACCACCGACAGCTTCATCAAGGCCATGGACACCATGGTCATCCCGCCGGACATCTTCGGCGCCGCCGAAATGACCTTCGGCCCGCAGAAGCGCCTGGGCAGCAACGCCACCCGCCTCTCGCAGCTGCAGGACGGCCGCTGGAAAGTGGTGTCGGAGTACATGAACATCAACAAGTGACCTGAGCCGTCACCCGGAAGAAGCCCGCCGCGTGCGGGCTTTTTTCATGGCCGGTCGGGCCTGCCTCGTCAATAACCCCGCACCCGAGAAGGACGCGGGGTCAATCCACAACAGGCACCATGCGCCGCCCTGCACCCACAAGCCAACGCTCGCAGGCGACCTCCACCACACCAACACCCGGGAGCCCCCCTTGATCGGCCTGCTGAACTTCCTGCGCGACCACGACCACCTGCTGGAGATGTTCCTGGAGAACCGCGACCCCTACGCCACCCAGCCCCTGCCCCAGTGGGTGGTGGAAGCCGTGCGCCCCCACCTGGGCCGGCAGGACCGCATCCGCGCCCTGGCCAGCGGCCGCATCGTCGGCGCCAACCGTGGCGTCTGGGTGGTGACCGACCGCGAACTGCTGGTGGTCGAATCCGGCATCAAGCCCCGGGTCCGCAGCCTGCCGCTCAACAGCGTGGAGCTGTGCAGCAACCTCAAGGGCAAATACGGCCAGACCCTGCGCGTGGAAGGCATGGGCCAGCGCCACAGCCTGATCGGCGCCGCCCTGTCCACCGCCGCCATCACCCAGGACGCCATCGCCCAGGGCCGTCCGATGGAAGTGGTGCGCCCCACCGCCGCCCCGACCGAAGCCGAACTGCAGGACGCCCGCTACCTGGTGACCGACCTGTCGGTGCGCGCCCAGCCGGCGGTGCACCTGCAGGGCGAGGCGCTGGCGGCCTGAGGCCGTCTCCCCGCAGAAGCCACTCAATCCGCCCCGGCAGCGTTGCTGCCGCGGGAGAGCAAATGCGCCCACAGGTGTTCTTTGGGCACCACCACCATCGTCAGGCCCAGACCGTCCAGATCAACGCCGCCGCATGGTCTATGGGCAACGCTTGCGACTTGCGACGCTGACGAACCACCGGGCCCAACGAGCTGGCGGAGGTCAACAAGACGGCACCGGATGCTGCTTCGCGATCAAAGGTCATTGGGCGGGTCGGAGTTTCGGAGTTTCAGAAATCGGGTGCCAGCGGGGCATCAAAAGGGGTGAAGTTTCGGAAATTCCGAAACTCCCGCAGACTCTCAGGGGCTGCTCGAACCGCTTCCGGACACACACGCTGTGCTCACCCCCGCCACCGCCGCCCTGCTCGCCGACACCATCCTCCTGCTCCACGTGGGTGTGGTGGTGTTCGTGGTGGGCCTGCTGCCCCTGGTGCTGCTGGGCGGCTGGCGCGGATGGCGCTGGGTGCGCTCGTGGTGGCTGCGCGCCACCCACCTGGCCCTCATGGGGCTGATTGCGGTGCAGGCCTGGCTCGGCCAGCTCTGCCCCTTGACCATTTGGGAACAAGCCCTGCGCCGCGCCGCCGGACAAGGCAGCTACAGCGAGAGCTTCATCACCCACTGGCTCGGCCGCCTGCTGTACGTGGACGCACCGCTGTGGCTGCTGGCCTGGGTCTACAGCGGGTTCGCGTTGGCGGTGGTGGGGGCTTGGTGGTGGGTGAGGCCGGTGAGGTCACCCGCTGGCACCTCGGGCAAGACCCAGTGAACGGCTGAAGCCGCCACCGAAGCTGCATCCGGCCACTGCGCCGCGTCGGTCAAACAACCGGCGGAACCGGCCAAGCGTTGCGTGGCCCGAGCCAAGGCAATGCGGTCGTCGGTGCTGAGGTCGGCTTGTTGGGCCACCAGGGCCAGGCGTTGGACCGCTTGAAGATCGAGCGACAGCTCGGACAGCAGGTGCGCGTTCATGGGGGTGTTCTCCATCCAATGACACGAACCACCCGACTGACACACAGCCGGGTGGACGGGATGTTCAAAACACGCTCACAAGCCGTGCGGACGCCCTTACGGGTGGTCCCATCCCGTCCAAAACTGAGGCGGGCACGGGCGTGCCAGCGCAGAGGCTGAACGTGACTGGTCCACTGTCGTGTGGGGCCTGACGTTGTGAGACGGTGTTTTGAAGCACCGACCCTTTCGGGTGGGCGGCATTATGCAGAGACAGGGCCACGAGCGGCAGTACAGTGCCCCATATCCAACGCAGTCGCGTTGTGCCCCAACTGCCACCGCCGATTGCACTTCGGAGAGGACGCGGAAGCCTGCAAGACGCGGCTGTATGCATCGATTCCCGGACTGGTCCGGGAATAACCCATGCGAGCCGCAATAAAAAACCCCTCAGCAGCTCACCTGCGTTTGCAGGCTCACTGAGAGGGGCCGTGTTGGGGCGCGAGTCTAAGCGGGCTTGATTGAACTGGTCGCAGAGAAAGTCTCACGCCTGACGGATGGCGACCTCACCCCACCACCACCTCACTGATCTGGATCACTGGCGCCAGGTCGGTGTAGTGGGGGATGTCGCCCATGATCTCCTGGCCGTGAGCGGCCATGCCGGCCTGGAAGCCTTCCAGCGTGGGGCAGAACAGGTGGCACATGGCCACATAGGTGGCGGGCTGGCCGGGGCCGCCGCCGGCCAGGCCTTTGTCCACCGTGTACGACTCGCAGGCTGCGCCCAGGCGGGCCTTGACCAGGGGCATGTGTTTGTCGCGGTAGTAGGCGTGGTCGAACCGGGCGCCGGGGGTGTTGGGGTACATCACGCTGATCTTGAACATGGTTGTCTCCTTCTGTTGTGGTTGGGGAAAAGCGGGTTCAACTGACGATGTAGGCACCGGCGCCGGTGGACAGCAGCTTGCCGTCGGCGCCCCGGAATTCCATGCGGGTGCTGGCCACGCGGGAGCCCAGGCGCAGCACTTCGGCCCGCAGTTCAAAGTGGTCGCCGATGCCGGGGCGCAGGTAGTCGATGCGCAGGTCGATGGTGCCGAGCTTGGCGAAGCGGTGCAAGCGCTGTTCGGGCGGCTCGTCCATGTGGCGGGCGCCGATGGCGGCCATGACGGCCAGGCCGCCCATGGCGTCGAGCCCGGCGCTGATGACGCCGCCATGGATGCGGTTGTAGCTGAAGTGCCCGACCAGTTCGCGGCGCATGTCGATGCGGGCGGTCACGTGGTCGGGGTGCAGGCCGGTGACCTTCAGGCCGAGCACCTGGTTGAAGACGATCTTTTCTTCAAAGATGGCCTTCAGGCCCTGGATGAAGGCGGGCTCGAACTCGGCGGGCGGCGGGGAGCTTGGGGTGGGCTTGGTCATGGGTGGGGTTCAGGGTGATGCGGTCAGGCCGAGCAGGCGCTGGCCGGGCGCCACCTGCTGGCCGATGGCGACCGTGATGGTGTCGACCACGCCGTCGCGCGGGGCGCTGATGCGGTGTTCGATCTTCATGCTTTCGATGGCCAGCAGGGCGTCGCCCCGGGCCACGCGCTGGCCGGGCTGCACCAGCAGCGCGACCACGCGGCCGTTGAAGGGCGCGCGCACCTCGCCACCGGCGACACCGCCGTCACCGCCGTCGCCCATGCCACCCTGTGGCGGCTGGTGGCTGAGGTCGTGCAGGGTGAGGGTGTGGCTGCCGCGCGGTGTACCCAGCTGCACCTGCCAGGTGGGCACGCCGCCCTGCGCGGGCAGGGGCACGGCGGTGGCGGTGTGGCGGATGCAGTCGATGTGCACCGCGCCGGGTTCGATGCGGGCGGTGCGGGTCTGCTCACCCAGCGCCACCGTGACGTGGCCGTGGCCAAGCTCCTGCACCCGAAGCGCCAGCACGGCGGGGCCGCAGCGCCAGCGCAGCGGGCGGGCCAAGGGGCACGGCAACCGGTCGGCGAAGGGCCGGCCGTGGGCCCAGGCGGCCAGCACGGCGGCGAGCTGTGCGGCGGCTTCCGGCTGCAGGGGCTGGCGCAGCGCATCGCCCTGCTCTTCCAGAAACGGGATGAGGGCCTGCCCGGCCAGAAACACCGGGTGGCGCAGGCAGGCGGCGAGCAGTTCGCGGTTGTTGGGCAGGCCGAGCAGCACGGTGGCGTGCAGCGCCTGGGCCAGCCGTTCAGTGGCTTCCCCGCGGGTGGGGGCGTGGACGATGAGCTTGCCCAGCATGGAATCGAAATGCGGGCCGACCACCAGGCCGGGCTCGATGGCGTGGTCGAACCGCAGGCCGGAGCCGGGTGGTGGCTCGGCAAAGGCGGCCACGGTGCCGGTGTGGGGGGCAAAGTGTTCGTCTTCGCAACACAGCCGCACCTCGATGGCGTGGCCGTGCCAGCGCACGTCGGTCTGCTGCAGGCCGAGTGCCTCGCCCCGGGCGATGCGCAACTGCCATTCGACCAGGTCGAGGCCGGTCAACATCTCGGTGACGGGGTGCTCGACCTGGAGCCTTGTGTTCATCTCCATGAGGAAGAACTGCCCGTCTTCCAGCAGGAATTCGACCGTACCCGCGCCCACATAGCCGGCCGCCTTCGCCAGGGCCACGGCGGCATCGCCCAGGCGCTGGCGCAGGGCTTGGTCCACGGCGGGGCTGGGGGCTTCTTCGATGATCTTCTGGTGGCGGCGCTGCACCGAGCAGTCGCGCTCACCCAGGTGGATGCAGTGGCCGTGGGCGTCGGCCAGCACCTGCACCTCCACATGGCGCGGGCGCAGCAGGGCGCGTTCGATCAGCAGGTCGGCGTTGCCGAAGCCGGCCAGGGCTTCGGCGCGGGCGCTGGCCAGGGCGGCGGGCAGGTCTTCGGCCCGGTGCACCAGCCGCATGCCGCGCCCGCCGCCACCGGCCACGGCCTTGACCATGAGCGGGTAGCCCACGCGCTGTGCTTCGGCCACCAAGGTGGCGTCAGCCTGGTCGGCCCCCGCGTAGCCCGGCAGCACCGGCACGCCATGTTGTTGTGCCAGCGCCTTGGCAGCGGCCTTGCTGCCCAGCGCGCGGATGGCGGCCGGCGGCGGGCCGACCCACACCAGCCCGGCATCGATGACGGCCTGCGCGAAGTCGGCGTTCTCGCTCAGGAAGCCGTAGCCGGGGTGCACCGCGTCGGCGCCAGTGGCGCGGGCGGCCTCCAGCAGGCGGTCGATGCGCAGGTAGCTGTCGGCGGCGGTGCGGCCGCCCAGGGCGAAAGCGGCAGTGGCTTCGCGCACATGCAGCGCGGTGGCGTCGGTCTCGCTGTAGACGGCCACGGTGGCCACGCCCATGCGGTGCGCGGTGCGGACGATGCGCCGCGCAATCTCGCCCCGGTTGGCGATGAGCAGGCGTTGCACGCGGGCGGGCTGCATGGTCAGCGCGGCTTTTTGGCCATACCCATGGTCTTGGCCAGGATGCCGAGCATCACTTCGTCCGCCCCGCCGCCGATGGAGGCCAGGCGGCCGTCGCGGTACATGCGCGAGACCTTGTTCTCCAGCGTGAAGCCCATGCCGCCCCAGAACTGCAGGCAGGTGTCGGGCACCAGCCGGTTCAGGCGGCCGGCCTTGAGCTTGGCCATGGTGGCCCATTCGGTCACGTCCTCGCCGGCCACATAGCGCTCGCAAGCCAGGTAGGTGAGCGCACGCAGGGCTTCCACCTCGGTGCGCAGCTCGGCCAGCTTGAACTGCACCCACTGCTGGTCGATCAGGTGGGCGCCGAACAGCTGGCGTTCGCGTGCCCACTCAATGGTCCATTCGATGCAGTTGTTCAGCGCTTCCAGCACGCTGGCGGCGCACCACAGCCGCTCTTCCTGGAACTGCTGCATCTGGTAGATGAAGCCGGCGCCTTCCTCGCCGATGCGGTAGCGCTGCGGCACCCGCACCTCGTCGAAGTGCAGCAGACCGGTGTCGCTGCTGTGCATGCCGATCTTGCGGATCTTCTTGCCCACCTCGAAGCCCTTGACCGGCTTGCCGCCCTCGCGCAGCGGCACCATGACCAGGCTCTTGTTCTTGTGGGCGGGGCCTTCGCCGGTGTTGACCAGCAGGCAAATCCAGTCGGCCTGCAGGCTGTTGGTGATCCACATCTTCTGGCCGGAGATGACGTAGTCGTCGCCGTCCTTGCGGGCATGGGTGCGGATGGCGGCCACGTCGCTGCCGGCGCCGGGTTCGCTCACGCCGATGCAGGCCACCGCCTCGCCGGCAATGGCCGGGGCCAGGAACTGCGCCTTGAGCTCGTCGCTGCCGAAGCGGGCCAGCGCGGGCGTGGCCATGTCGGTCTGCACGCCGATGGCCATGGGCACGCCGCCGCAGTGGATGTGGCCCAGCGTCTCGGCCATGGCCACGCTGTAGCTGTAGTCCAGGCCGGCACCACCGTACGCCTCGGGCTTGGTCAGGCCCAGCAGCCCCAGGCGCCCGAGTTCGCGGAACACCTCGTGGGCCGGGAACATCTCGGCGGCTTCCCAGGCGTCCACATGGGGGTTGATGTGGTCGTCGATGAAGCGCCTGAGCGTCTTCTGCATCTCGCGGTGTTCGTGGGTGAACTGCATGGGCTGTCTCCGGGGGATCGGTGTTGACATGCGAGCTACATGCGCGCAACGGCGAACTGCATCGGCCGTACGGTGCGTTGCGCCGCCTCGGCCACGGTGTCGAGGCAGAAGGCGAGCACAGCGCGGGTGTCGCGCGGGTCGATGACGCCGTCGTCCAGCACCAGGCCGCTGGTGAAAAAGGCGTCTGCCTGCTGGTCGAAGCGCTGCACGATGGCGTCCGACTGCGCCTTGAGCTGCGCCTGCACCTCGGGGGTGTCGGTGGCGACACCTTTGCGGGTCAGCCCGGCCTCGGCCACGACCTGCATGGTGCGGGCGGCCTGCTCGCCACCCATGACCGCCGTGCGCGCGCCGGGCCAGCTGAACAGGAAGCGGGGTGCGTAGGCCCGGCCGCACATGCCGTAGTTGCCGGCACCGAAGCTGGCACCGCACTGCACCGTGATCTGCGGCACCGTGGCATTGGCCACGGCCTGGATCATCTTGCTGCCGTGCTTGATCATGCCGGCCTGTTCGCTCTCGCGGCCCACCATGTAGCCGGTGGTGTTCTGCAGGTAAACGACTGCGTGGCCGAGCTGGCACATCCACTGGATGAAGTGGGCCGCCTTGTTGGCACCGGCCACGTCAATGGGGCCGTTGTTGCCGACGATGCCCACCGCATGGCCGCCGATGCGGGCCTGCGCGCACACGGTGGCGGCACCGTACAGGGGCTTGAATTCGAGCAGGTCGGAAGCGTCGACCAGCCGCAGCATGACCTCGCGCAGGTCCACCGGTTCGCGGTGGTGGGCGGGCATGATGGCCAGCAGTTCTTCGGGGTCGAACAGCGGTGGCGGTGCCACGGCCCGGGCAGCGGCCTGCCAGCCGGTGCGGCCCACCACCTCGCGCGCCAGGCCCAGGGCTTCGCGGTCGTCCTCGGTCAGGTGTTCGCCCAGGCCGGAGACGGTGGCGTGCATCTCGGCGCCGCCCAGTTTTTCTTCGGTGGCCACTTCGCCGGTGGCGGCCAGCAGCAGCGGCGGGCCGGCCAGAAACGCGCGCGAACGGCCCCGCACCAGGATCACCACGTCGGACAGGCCGGGCATGTAGGCGCCGCCGGCGGTGCCGGAGCCGTGCTGCACCGTGATCACCGGCAGGCCGGCGGCCGAATGGCGAGCCAGATTGCGGAACAGGCCGCCGCCCAGCACGAAGCCTTCCACCTCGTAGCGCATGAGGTTGGCGCCGGCGCTCTCCACCAGGTGGATGAAGGGCAGGCGGTTCTCCAGCGCGATGGCCTGCACCCGCAATATCTTCTCCAGCCCGCGCGGCTGGATGGCGCCGGCCTCGATGCCGGAGTCGCTGGCCACCACCATGCAGCGCACACCGGCGACCATGCCGATGCCGGCCAGCATGCCGCCGCCGGGCACCGAGCGTTCGGGGTCGGGGGTGTCCTGCAGGTAACCGGCCAGCGAGCACAGCGGCAGCCACGGCGCACCGGGGTCGAGCAGCAGCGCGATGCGTTCGCGCGGCAGCAGCTGGCCGCGCCGCTCGAAGGTGGGGCGGCTGCGGGCCGATGCGGCGGCGGCCCGCTCTTCCAGCGCACGCCACTGCGCGATGCGGGCCAGCATGGCCTCGCGCCGCTGCAGGGCCTGCGGGTCGTCCGGGCGGAAGTTCGATTCAAAGCGTGCGCTGCTCATGCGAGCTCCTTCAGGAAGAGCTGCAGCGCGGCCTGGGTGAGGTCGTCGAGCGTGGCGCGGCGGGCGGGGTCATACCACTGCACCGCCCAGTTCAGGGCGCCGAAGATCATCAGCCGCGCGAGCGACGGATCGCCCTGCAGCGCGCCCTGGGCATGCAGGGCCTGCAGCACCGGCACCCAGGCCGCCTCGTAGCCGCGGCGCAGCTGGTTGACGGCATCGCGCTGCATGGCACTGAGCGAACGCCATTCGTACAGCATGACCGGGATGAAGTCGCTCTCGGGGCCGAGCAGCACGTCGAAATGGCTGCGCACCAGCACCCGCAGGCAGTCGCGGGCACCGAGCGTGCGGCCTGCGCGCTGGGCCGCATCGGCGGCGGCCTGCATGGCCTCGGCCTGGTGGCGGGTGGCCCGCTCCATGCCTTCGAGCATGACGGCCGCCAGCAGGGCCTGCTTGTTCTCGAAGTGGTAGAAGGGCGAGCCGGGCTGCATGCCGGCAGCGGCGGCCATGTCGCGCGTGCTGGTGGCGGCAAAGCCCTGCTTGCGGAACAGGCCGGCCGCGGTGCGCAGCAGCAGCTGGCGGCGGTTGCCGTCGTCGCGTTCGTCAGCGGTCTTGCGGGGACGGCCGCGCCCTCGGCGTTCGGTGGGCAACAGGGGAGCGGTGGCGGGCATGGCGCCGACCATAGCAGCGCAAAAGATTTTCAGCAAGCACACGCTCTGCATAAATCGAGCCGAGCGGCGTGGCCCGCATGGACAATACCGCCATGGACCTTTCCTTCTGGATTCTGGTGGGCGCCGTGGGCGCCTTTTTCTACAACCGCTACGAGCAGGCCCGCCGCGTGCTGATGCTGCGCGCCCTGCTCAACCCCTACCAGCTCGAACAGCTGATGCAGACCCTGATCGAGGGTTACATGCGCGCCCTCGGCGAGTCCGACGAGGAACGCCGCCGCAGCGTCTGGCAGGTGATGGAGGGGCACGAGACCCTGCTGGTGTCGCAGATGCAGCGGCTGGCGGCCGACACGGCATCGATGTCGGGGCCGATGGCCCGGGTGTCGCGCCTGCCGATGCTGCTGCCGGGCGTGACCCGCTGGTGGCCCAAGGCCTGCTTCGAGCTGCCGCAGGCGCTGCGCATCCATGCCGACGGCATCACCCGCGTGGCCCACAACGAAGCGGGGCTGGACCCGCGCGCCAAGGCCTTCTGCATGACGGCCGAACTGCTGCTGTTCCAGCACACCTGCCACTGGTACTGCCGCTCGCGCACCACCGCGTCGGCGCGGCTGGTGGCCCGGCACCAGACCCGCCACGAACAGGCGCTGGCCGCCGCTTCCGCCGGCACCCGCGAAGGGCTGATGGCCATCGGCGCGGTCTGATGCGGCAGCCGGGCCGGGCCACGCACAATGCGCCGATGGACATGACCTTCGACACCTTCCGCACCCAGGCCCTGGCCCGGGGATTCGACGAAGTGCTGGAACGCCGGTGGGCCCCCCACACCGTGCTGGAAGAGCACACCCATCCGTTCGCGGCGGACGCGGTGGTGGCCGACGGCGAGATGTGGCTCACCGTGGCCGGTCACACACGGCACCTGCTGCCGGGCGACACCTTCACCCTGGAGCGCGACGTGCCGCACAGCGAGCGCTACGGCGCCCAGGGCGCCGCCTACTGGGTGGCCCGCCGCAACGGCTGAACCCGCGCGGGCTCAGGCTTCGCGCCGCAGGATCACATACCAGCCCATCAGGGGCCGCCCCTGGTCCTGCCGGATCGGGGCTTCCCACAGGGCCTGCACAGCCAGCCGGTGCGCCGCCGCCAGCCGCTCCACACCTGCCCGCCCATGGGCATACCGCAAGCTGGGCCGCAACTGCAGATCGCGCCCGGCATCGGCCTGCTCGACCGAAAAGGCCAGCAGGCCGCCAGGGGCCAGCCGGGGCACCACGGCGTCGAACACCGGCGCCAGCGGGCCGGTGTAGATGAAAACATCGGCTGCCACCACCAGATCGGCCGGCGGGTGGTCGGCCCGCAGCCAGTCCAGCAGGCTGGCCTGGTCGACCTGCCGGTAGAAGCCGCTGGCGCGGGCCTGCGCCACCATGGCCGGCGCAATGTCCACGCCGTCCACCGCGTCGGCCAGCGGCGCGATCAGGCGGCCGCACAGGCCGGTGCCGCAACCCAGGTCCAGCACCCGGCCGAAGCGCCGGCCGGCATCGAGCAAGGGCCGCAGCAGGGTCTCGTGGGCGGTGTAGCGCAGGGTGTGGACCAGGTGGTCCTGGAAGTCGTCGGCGTAGTCGTCGAACAGGGCCTGGGCATAGACCTCGGGCGGCGCAGGCGGGTCGGTCACGTCCGACACGGCGGCCAGGTAGTAGCGGTGCAACGCCTCATGGGCCCCGCAGTCCAGCGCCTGGCGGTAGCACCGCGCCGCCTCCTGCAGGTGGCCGGTCTCGCGCATCAGGTGGCCGCGCTGTGACCAGGCTTCGGCCACACGGTCGTCAAGCGCCAGGGTTTGGTCGAGGGCGGCCAGGGCTTCGTCCAGCCGGTTCAGGCGCAGCAGGGCGATGGCCCGGGTAAGCGACAGGGCGGGGTCCTGCGCGGGGCCCTGGGCGAGCAGGTCGGCCGCATCGGCCCAGCGTTGCTGGTGGAAGCGCATCAGGCCCAGGTTGCCCAGCAGCGAGGGGCGCCCCGGCACCAAAGCCAGAGCGGCTTCGTAGTCGGCAGCGGCTTCGTCCACCCGGCCGGCCTCGGCATGCGCGTTGCCCGAGAGGAACAGGGCGCGGGCCTGCTCGGTGCGCGGGTCAGCGGTCATGAAAGCGGGGGGCGTGAAGGTGTCAGACCTTCGAGAAGTCCGGCTTGCGGCGCTCCATGAAGGCGCCGAAGGCCTCGCGGGCGGCCGGCTCGCGCAGCATGCGGCCGAAGCTGGCGCCCTCTTCCGCCATGACGGCCTGCACCTGCGCGGCCTGGCCCTTCTTCATGAGGCGCTTGGTCTCCACCAGGCTGCTCATGGGTTTGGCGGCCAGCTTGGCGGCCACGGTGTGGGCATAGGCGCGGGCTTCGGTGGGCGGCAGCACCCGGTTGACCAGGCCCACCTCCAGCGCGGCCTCGGCCATGAAGGGCTCGCCCAGCAGCAGGGCTTCGGCGGCGCGGTGGTAACCCAGCATCTGCGGCACCAGCAGGCTGCTGGCGGCTTCCGGGCACAGGCCGAGGTTGACGAAGGGCATGGAGAAGGCGGCGTTGTCGCCGGCATAGACCAGGTCGCAATGGAACAGCAGGGTGGTGCCGATGCCCACGGCCGGGCCGCAGACGGCGGCGATCACCGGCTTGGGGAAGTCGGCCAGACCGCGCAGGAAGCGGAACACCGGTGCGTCTTCGCCGGCCGGGGGCTGGTTCAGGAAGTCGGCAATGTCGTTGCCGGCCGAGAAGATGGTCTCGTGGCCCTGGAACATGACCACGCGCACGGCGGCATCGTCCTGCGCGGCCTGCAGGGCATCGGCCATGGCGCCGTACATGGCGGCGGTGATGGAGTTCTTCTTGTCGAGGCGGTTGAAGGTGATGCTGCAGACGCCGGCT
>PNMF01000009.1 GCA_013823485.1 Comamonadaceae bacterium | reverse complement strand
TGGCCGACTTTGCGTTCGCCATGCAGGGGCTGGGCAGCGGCGCCATCACGCTGGCCGGCACGCCGCTGCAGCAGCGCAGCTACCTGCCGGCGGTGGCGCGCGGCCAGAAGATCGCCGCCTTCGCGCTCAGCGAACCCGAGGCCGGCTCGGACGTGGCGGCCATGGGCACCAGCGCCACGCCCCATGCCGATGCCTGGGAGCTGAATGGCAGCAAGACCTGGATCAGCAACGGCGGCATGGCCGACTTTTATGTCACCTTTGCCCGCACCCGGGCCGACGGCGGGGCGCGCGGCATCAGCGCCTTCATCGTCGATGCCGACCGGCCCGGGCTCGATGCCAGCGAACACCTCCAGGTGATGGCACCGCACCCGCTGGCCACGCTGCGCTTCGAGCGCTGCCGGCTGCCCGGCGACGCCTTGCTCGGCGAGGTGGACGGCGGCTTCAAGCTGGCCATGCAGACGCTCGACATCTTCCGGCCCTCGGTGGCCGCCGCCGCGCTCGGCATGGCCCGGCGCGCGATGGCCGAGGCGGTGGCCCATGCCAAGACCCGCCGCATGTTCGGCCAGACCCTGGCCGACTTCCAGCTCACCCAGGTGCGCCTGGGCGAGATGAGCGCGCTCATCGACGCCGCTGCCCTGCTCACCTGCCGCGCCGCCTGGCAGCGCGACTGCAGCCCGACCCGGGGCGCCGGCACGCCGGCCTACACGGCAGCAGCCGCCTCGGCCAAGCTCACCGCCACCGAAAACGCCCAGAAGGTCATCGACATGGCGCTGCAGATGTTCGGCGGCCGGGGGGTGCAGGTGGGCAACCCGCTCGAACACCTCTACCGCGACATCCGCTCGCTGCGCATCTACGAAGGCGCCAGCGAAGTGCAACTGCTCATCCTGGGCAAGGCAGCGCTGCGATGACCCCCACCGCCCCATCGGCCCAGACCGACCGCTTCGTGCACGACCGGCTGCCCCCGCGCGCGGCCTGGCCGCAACGGCGCCACGACACCCCCGAACTGCTGGCGCTGCCGGCGCAGGTGAACCTGGTGGCCGCGCTGTTCGACCGCGCGCTGGCCGCCGGCCATGCCGACCGCCCTTTCCTGCGCAGCGACGCCCGCAGCCTCACCTATGCCCAGGCGCGCGACGAGGTGCAGCGCCTGGCCGCCGTGCTGGAGCAGGTGCACGGCGTGCGGCCGGGCCAGCGGGTGCTGCTGCGCGGCGGCAACTCGGTGGCCATGGCGCTGGCCTGGCTGGCGGTGGTGCATGCCGGCGCGGTGGCGGTGGCCACCATGCCGCTGCTGCGGGCGCAGGAGCTGGCGGCCATCATCGACAAGTCGCAGCCGGCGCTGCTGCTGTGCGACGCCGCCCTCACCACCGAGCTGGAAGCGGTCGGCAGCGGCCTGCCGCTGCGCCGTTTCAACACGCCCGATGCCGACGGCTTCGAGGCCCTGGCCGCGCAACAGACGGCACGCGCCGAGCCCTGCCCCACGGCGGGCGACGACATCGCCCTGCTGGCCTTCACCTCCGGCACCACCGGCACGCCCAAGGCCGCGGTGCACACCCACCGCGAGGTGCTGGCGGCCTGCGAATGCTGGCCCCGCCATGTGCTGCGCGCCACGCCGGACGATGTGGTCATGGGCTCGCCGCCGCTGGCCTTCACCTTCGGGCTGGGCGGCCTGCTGATCTTCCCCATGTGGGCCGGCTGCTCGGTCTACTTCCCGGCCATCGGCTACACGCCCGAGGCCATGGTGCGGCTGATGAACCAGCAAGGCGCCACCCTCTGCTACACCGCGCCCACCTTCTACCGGCAGATGGCGCCCTTCGCCCGGACCCTGGGCACCGGCCGGCTGCGCATCAGCGTGAGCGCCGGCGAAGGCCTGCCCGACGCCACCCGCCAGCTCTGGAAAGAGGCCACCGGGCTGGAGATGCTGGACGGCATCGGCGCCACCGAGATGTTCCACATCTTCATCTCCTCGGCACCGGAATCGGTGCGGCGGGGCGCGGTGGGCCAGGTGGTGCCGGGCTACACCGCGCGCATCGTCGACGAACAGGGGCAGGAGCTGCCCGATGGCCAGGTGGGCCGGCTGGCCGTGATCGGCCCCACCGGCTGCCGCTACCTGGACGACGCCCGCCAGGGCCAGTATGTGCAGGACGGCTGGAACTTCCCCGGCGACGCCTTCGTGCGCGACGCCGACGGCTACTTCTTCTACCAGGCCCGTACCGACGACATGATCATCACCGCCGGCTACAACGTGGCCGGCCCCGAGGTCGAGTCGGCCCTGCTGCAGCACCCGGCCGTGGCTGAGTGCGGCGTGGTGGGCAAGCCCGACGAGGAGCGCGGCCAGATCGTGCTGGCCTTCGTGGTGCTGCAGCCCGGACACAGCGGCGATGCCGCGCTGGTCAAGGCCCTGCAGGACCATGTGAAGCACACCCTGGCCCCCTACAAGTACCCGCGCGAGGTGGTGTTCACCGACCGCCTGCCGCGCACCGGCACCGGCAAGCTGCAGCGCTTTGCGCTGCGGCAGCTGGCCCACCCTTCCACCGACCCGTTGAAAGCCGTTCGATGAAACACCTGCAACCGCCCGGATGGGCCACCCCCAAGGGCTACGCCAACGGCATCGCGGCGCGCGGCACGCTGGTGTTCGTGGGTGGCCAGATCGGCTGGAACGCGCAGCAGCAGTTCGAGAGCGACGACTTCATCCACCAGACCCGCCAGGCCCTGCAGAACGTGCACGACGTGCTGGCCTGCGCCGGCGCCGGCCCCGAGCACATGGTGCGCATGACCTGGTACATCACCGACCGGGTCGAATACAACGCGCGGCTGCGCGAGCTGGGTGAGGCCTACCGCAGCGTCATGGGCCGGCACTTCCCGGCCATGACCTGCGTGGAGGTGAGCGCGCTGGTGGAGGAACGCGCCCGGGTGGAGATCGAGGTCACCGCCGTGCTGCCCGATCCGGCTTGAACGCCGGCCGGCTCAGAGGTCGTCCACCGCGCCGAATCGGCTGTCGCCCACTTCCTCGCTCTCGAACGGGAGCGTGAACAGGAAGCAGCAGCCCTGCCCCGGCGCGGTCTCGCACCAGATGCGCCCGCCGTGCCGCTCCACGATGCGCTGCGCCAGCGCCAGGCCGGTGCCCAGACCGTCGTAGTCCATGGAGTGGTGCTGGCGCTGGAACATGACGAACAGGTTGGCGGCCTTCTGCAGGTCGAAACCGGTGCCGTTGTCGCGCACATGGAAGGTGCGCACACCCTGCTCGCTCACCGTCCAGCCGACCTCGACCCGGGCCTGCTCGGTGCGGCCGGTGAACTTGACCGCGTTCTCCAGCAGGTAGGCGAAGAGCTGGGCCAGCATCATCGGGTCGCCGCGCGCCACCGGCAGGTCGGACTCGATGTCCCAGGCGATGTCCCGCAGCGGATGTTCGGCCCGCAGGTGGGCCACCACGCCCTGCACCAGCGGCATCAGCGGCACCGCCTGGTAGTCCACCGCGATGCGGCCCAGGCGCGCGTACTCCAGCAGCCCCTCGACCATGCCGGCCATGCGCCGGGCCGAGCGCGAGATGGCGCTCTCGTACTGCAGCAGCTGCGCATCGCCCTGCTCCCCGAGCTGTTCGCGGATCAGGCCGGCAAAGCTGCCGATGTGGCGCAGCGGGGCCCGCAGGTCGTGCGAGATGGTGTGGGAAAAGACGTCCAGGTCCTTGTTGGCGGCCACCAGCTGGCGGGTGCGCTCTTCCACCCGGCGCTCCAGCTCCTTGTTGAGGTCGTTCATGACGTCCTCCAGCTGCTTGGCCGCCGTCATGTCCCGTTCGATGACCGAAATGCCCTGCAGCTCGCCGGCCGGGTTGCGCAGAGCGGTCAGGCTCACATGGGCGAAGAAGCGCGAGCCGTCGGCGCGCAGGCGCCAGCCCTGGCTGTCGGCATGGCCGGTGTCCACCGCCTGGTGCACCAGCAGATCGGGCTGTTCGGGGTCGATGGCCAGGTCCAGGCCGTCATCGGCCGGCAGCAGCATGGCCAGCGGACGGCCCAGCACCTGCACCCGGTCGAAGCCGTGCAGCCGCTGGGCGCTGTCGCTCCATTCCACGATGAAGCCCTCGGCATCGACGAAGTAGATACAGCTGTCGCGCACCGCATCCACCATCAGGCGGAAGCGCTGCTCGCTGGCGTGCAGTTCGGCGGTGCGCTGCTGCACCCGTTCTTCGAGTTCGAGGTTGGCGCTGAGCACGATGTCTTCGGTGCGGCGGCGCTCGGTGATGTCGTTGAGCTCCATGAACACGCCCGCCACCTCGCCGTTCTGCACATCGGGCACGTAACGCACCTCGTTGTAGGCGGGCTGGCCGTCCGGGCCGGTGCCCTCGGCCTCGAAGGTCTGGGCTTCGCCGGCCAGCGCGCGGGTCACGCGGGCCATGACCCGGGGCAGCGACGCGGGCGGAATCAGCTCGCTCAGGTGCATGCCGACCATCTGCTGCGGTGTGCGGCCGTGGCGCTCGGCCTGGGCCCGGTTGGCGAAGCGGCAGATCAGGTCGCTGCCGAAATAGGTCAGGCGCGACGGGCTGCGGTCGGTCAGGGTGCTCAGGAAATCCACCTGGGCGCGCAGCCGCTGCTCCAGTCCGCGGTGTGCGCCCACATCGAGCAGCCAGGCGTGCAGCTGCACCACCTGGCCGGCGGCATCGGCCTGCGCCGCCAGGGTCAGCTGCAGGGTGTGGCTCTCGCCGGAGGGGTGCCGCACCCGCAATTCCAGCGGCGGCACCGTGGCGTCGGCACGGACCGACGCCAGGTGGGAGGTCAGCAGCGCATCGGCCGAGCTGCCCTCCAGCCGCATCAGCACCGCCAGCGGCCGGCCTTCCAGCGGGTCCTGGGGCGACCAGCCCAGCAGCTGGCGGGCCGCCCGGTTGGTGCGCAACGCACAGCCGGCCGTGTCCAGCACCAGCAGGGCACTGGGTGCGTGTTCGAAGGCGGTGTCGGTCGCTCCCGCCACAGGGTCCTGCGGGGCGGTGGTGGGGGTGGATGGCGAGCTCATGGCGGGCATTGCTGGGCGGTCGGTCCGGCCGGTGGGTCGGGTCAATATAGGACGGCGGCGTCCGATGCGCCACCTCCTTCTGCATATCGGCAACGCCGGCCGACTCTGCAGTCCCCCGCCCGGGGGACATCAGCCCGGCTGGCGTTCCAGCGGCAGCAGGAGCGAGAAGCGGGTGCCCTGCGGCAGCCGCTCCCAGCGGGCCTGCCCCTGCAGCTGCGCGGCCCGGTGGAGCAGGTTGCCCAGCCCCTTGCCGCGCTGGCGGGCGGCGCCCTTGACCGGCGGGCCGGCCGGCTCGAAACCGGTGCCGTTGTCCTCCACCGTCACCGTCACATGGGTGGCGTCGTGGCTGGTGCGCACCAGGATGCGGCTCGCATGGGCGTGCTTGACGATGTTGGTGAGCACCTCCTGGAAGATGCGCAGGATGTGCAGCGCACTGCGCGGCTCCAGCCATTCCAGCCGGGGCACATCGTCCACCGCCCATTCCAGCACCAGCCCGCTGCCCTGCAGCCGGGGCGCCAGCCGGAAGCGCAGGGTGGCCAGCAGCAGCAGCAGGTCGGTCTGCACCGGCTCCAGCGAGTCGATGGCCAGCTTCATGTCGTCGATGCACTCGCGCAGCACCTGGGCCACATCGGCCTCCGACATCTGCCCGGATTCGACCGCGTGCAGCGCGCTCATCAGCGAGGAACCCAGCCCGTCGTGCATGTCCTGCATCAGGCGCTGGCGCTCCTGGGCCAGCATCTGCACCTGCTCGGCGCTGCGCAGCTTCAGGTAGCTCTGCGACAGCTCCTGCTCGCGCTCGGCCAGGCGCTGCTGCAGCCGCTGGCTGGCCTGCTCGGCCTCGGTGACGGCGCCCACATAGCGCTGGAACACCACCCCCATGAACAGGATGAACAGCCCCATGCCGGTGTAGGGCAGCAGGTAGATGCTCTCCACGCTGATGAACATGTTCTGCAGCATCCAGTCGTGCACGCCGACCGGAATGTTGGTCAGGTTCCAGCCCGCCATCAGCATGGCCGCGCGGTTGCCGCTGCGCCGCGCCGCCCACAGGGCCACCACGGTCACCACCACCATCACCACCAGCTGCAGCAGGTAGGCCAGCGGGGCCAGGTCGGCCACCGGGGCCAGCAGGCTCAGCGGTGGCAGGGTCGCCAGCGTGGTCAGGCCCATCAGCACCAGCACGCTGCGCTCCAGCCACGGGTGGCGCACTGCGTGCAGCCGGTAGGTGAAGAAGTACACGCTGACCAGCAGCCAGCCCAGGCTGTTGACCGTGATCCAGCCGAACCACTCTTCCGGGATCAGGGGCCGGCGATCGCCGCTGTAGTAGTGGATGCAGCGCAGGAAGAACAGCGCCGACGACACGAAGAACAGCAGGTAGGCGGTTTCGTGCCGGCGCCGGCTCCAGACCGCCAGCGAAAACAGGCCGATGGCCAGAAAGGCCGCGCTGGCCATGAACGGAATGTTGGCCTGCAGCGCCTCGCGCAGGCGGTGCTGCCAGAGCAGCTCCTCGCGCGGGCCGACCCACAGGCTGGAGAGTCCGGCACCGGCCGCCACCGGGCTGACCAGGCGCACCAGGATCTGCCGTGGCGGGGGTTCGTCCTGGGTGAAGTTGAGGGAGAGCCACAACGGCAGGTTGAAGCTGTTCCACACCGGGCCGCCCCGCGAGTGGTGGATGAGTCGGCCATCGGCATAGAGGGTGATGCGGCCGATGGTCTGCCAGCGCGGCAGGTAGAGCACCTCCTCGCCTTCCATGCCGGGCGGCAGGTCGATCCGGAACCAGCGGGTCACGGTGCCGCTGTCGGCCAGGGTGTCGGCCGCCAGCGGGCGGGGCGCCATGAAGGGCAGCGCGACGCTGCGCCACGGACCGGTGAGGGTGCGCACATCGACCGTGGCGGCCGGCGGGGCTGCCAGGTCGCCACCGGGCTGCTCCAGCAGCCAGGCCTGGGACTGGTGGATGGCCCCGTGGCGGGCCAGGGCCGGCAGTGCTGCACCGAGCAGGAGCAGCAGCAGGACGAACAGGATGACCGGCCGCCCGTTGCGCCGGCGCTCAGGGTCCGAGCAGACCCTGCTGGCGAGCCGCATTGATGGCCTCGATCTTGGAGCCCACTTCCAGCTTGGCGTAGATGCGGCGCACGAAGGTCTGCACCGTGTGGCGGGTGACCCCGAGCTTGCGGGCGATCTCTTCGTAGGTGAAGCCCTTGGTGATGAGCTCCAGCACCTCGGTCTCGCGGCGCGACATGCTCACGCCCGGTTTGCCGTCGGCGGTTTCCACCGGCCCGGCGGCCGGCAGCGCGGGGCGCAGGCGGCCCAGCACCAGGCGGGCAATCAGCGGGCTGATCGGGCTGCCGCCGGCGCGCAGCAGGCGGATCTCTTCGGCAATGGTGCCCGAGGGGCTGTCCTTGAGCAGGTAGCCGTGGGCGCCGGCCTCGATCGACTGCAGCACATGGGCCTCGTCGCCGAAGATGGTGCAGACCATCACATCGCAGTTCGGCAGCCGTTCGTGGGCCTCGCGGATCACGTCGATGCCCGATCCGTCGGGCAGACCCAGGTCCACCAGCAGCACATCCACCGGCCGGCGAGCCAGTGCGGACAGCGCGGCGGCGCGCGTGGTTTCGGACCAGACCATCTCCATGCCGTCGGCCAGGTTCACCGCCGCCGTGAGCGACTGGTTGACCCGCAGGTCGTCCTCGACGATGCCGACCCGGATCGGCAGCGCCAGGTCGGGTGGGGTGGCGGTCATCAGGGCCGTGTTCATGCGCGGGCCTCCCGGTACATCACATTGATGCGGGCCACGTACTTCGGCACCGAGCCCTGCACGCGGCACCCCTCGTGCACCACCGATGCCGGGCCGAAACCATGCCGGAAGAACAGGGCCGAACCGCGCGACGGTGTCACGTCCACCGCCCGACCCTGGCGGGTGAACAACCGGGTCTGGCCGCCCTGGACCCCGTCCTGCGCGCCGTTCAGGTAGAGCAGCATGGTGAGGGCCGAGCGCAGGCCACGCCACTCCAGCATGGTGCTGCGCTGCGGGTCCAGGCTGTAGCCGGGCCAGTCGCCGTCGGTGTGGCGGTTGAAGACATCGTTGTCGTCGTACCGGTACATGTTGAGCCGGTGGCTGAACTGCGGGAACAGCGTGCGGCCATCGATCTCGGCGGGCAGCAGGTGTCCGATGCGGTCCATCAGCGGCGACATGAGACCGGCATCGGCCACCCAGTGCACCGACTTGTTCATCCGCATGCCGGGCGGCGTGGCAATGCCCGGCGCTTCCGGCCGGTAACCCATGCGTTCGGACGCCTCGATCAGCCGGGCGGTCTCGGCCGAGGTGAGCACATCACTGATCTCGAAGGCCAGCAAGCCGTCCAGGTCGATGTCGCGGCGCTGCGGGTTCAAGACGGCTGCGGGGTCGAGCTGCAGGGCCTCGGGCGTGTGTGCAAAGGCATGCACCGGGGTGTCGGGCACCACGCCACCCATGGGCAGCGAGCCGGGCAGATGGGCCACCGCACGCAGCTCGGGCCAGGGCATGTCGGCAATGGCGTCCTGCATTACGGGTTGGGGTATCGGACTCATCTCCCGAAGATACCTCACCCACCCTACTCCCGGCAGGGTCAACCCTCGCCGGTTCAGGCGCTTGTGACGAACCTGGGGGACACC
This sequence comes from Comamonadaceae bacterium, assembly GCA_013823485.1. GTDB lineage: Bacteria > Pseudomonadota > Gammaproteobacteria > Burkholderiales > Burkholderiaceae_C > Hydrogenophaga. Next base: position 35,866 of record PNMF01000009.1, on the reverse strand, counting down.
ACCGCCTCACCGATGGCGTAGTAGTGCCCGCCCGCCACATGGTGCAGGGTGCGCAGGTCGGGGTTGGCGGTCTCGAAGTGCCAGCGGCCGTTGCTGAACACGCGCTCGTCGGCCCAGGCCTGGACGATCTCGGCCAGGAACAGGTCGTGCGCCTGCTGCAGCGCAGGCTGGGGCAGCACGCGGCAGACCATCCAGGCCGCGCAACCACCGATCAGGGGCTGGTCCGGGAACCCGGGCGCGGCCTGCCATTGCAGACCGGCATCGCGCTGCAGGCGCTCCATCTTGTCGGGGGTGTCGACCGCGCTCAGGCTGCCCAGGGCGGTGACCAGTGCCACCTGGGCCACGGTGGGCACGGCCACGGTGAACTGGCCGCTGGCCTCGATCAGGGCCCGGGTCCGGGTGGCCTTGTCGAGCACCACGGTCAGCTTGGGCGGCACAAAGTCCAGGGCACAGGCCCAGGCCGCCGCCATGGCATTGGTCTGGCCGGCATGGTGGGCGGCCACCAGCACGGTGGGCCCGTGGTTCAGCAGGCGGCTGGCCCGGTCGGGCGGCACCGGCCGCGCATGGGCCGGCAGGCCGTCGGCGCCGGACATGTCAGGTGCGGACCTTGCCGTCGCCGGTCAGCATGGACAGCTCGGCAAAACTGGACGCCACATGGTCGCTGGACGACAGCGACAGGTTGAAGCCGCCGAGCGACATGTCGCCGATGGCCTCCAGGCCGCTGACCAGGCTCTCGCGGGTGACGCGGCCGCCGGCACGCCGGATGCCCTCGGTCACCATGCGGGCGGCCATGTAGCCCTCCATGCTGGAGAAGTTCGGCTGCACCTTGTTGCCGCCCTTGGCGATGGTGTCCTGGAACTCGCGGCTGATCGGCCGGGTGGAGCTGAACGGGTTGGGCACCACCTGCGACACCACCACCCCGGCGCCGTCCTTGCCCAGCTCGTCGGCCAGGGCCTGGGTGCCCACGAAGGACACGTTGTAGAAGGTGCCGCCGTAGCCGGCCGCCTTGGCCGCCCGGATGTAGGCCGCGCACGACTTGTAGGCGCTGATCTGCACCACCGCATCGGGCCGGGCGGCATTGATGGTGGCCACGGCCTGGGCCACGTCGACCGAATTGCGCTCCACCGTGGCGGTGGCCACCGGCTTGAGGTTGCGCGAGGCCAGGGCCGCCACCACGCCGTCCAGGCCGGCCTTGCCGTAGCTGTCGTTCTGGTGGAACACCGCGATCTTGTTCAGGCCCAGGTTGGTGAGCTGGCGCACGATCAGGGCGGTCTCGTCGTTGTAGGAGGCGCGCAGGTGGAACACCAGCTTGTTGAACGGCTGGCGCAGGCCCATGGCACCGGTGAACGGGGCGATGAAGGGCGTGGACGCCTGCAGCGCCAGCGGCAGCGCGGCCAGGCTGGTGGGCGTGCCGATGTAGCCGAACAGGGCGAACACGTCGTCCTTGAGCAGCTTGCGGGTGTTTTCGGCGCAGCGGTCCGGCTCGTAGCCGTCGTCCAGGTTGACGATCTCGATGCGCTGGCCATTGACGCCGCCGGCGGCATTGATGGCGTCGAAGTGCAGCTTGGCGCCGGCATGGAACTGCAGGCCCAGCTGGGCCGCAGCACCGGTCAGTGCGGCCGACTGGCCCAGCACGATCCGGTTCCCCGACTGGGCCCGCACCAGCGGCGAACCCACCAGGGCGCTGCCGGCCACCAGGGCACCGAAACGGCGGCGGGTGAGGGAGGTGGTGGGAGCGGGCGGAAGCGGCGAGGTGAGGTTCATGGGTGTCAAGGGTCGATCAGATACCGGACGGAGTAAGACTGCGAATGCTATCGGCCGACCGGGACGGTTCGTCATCGTTGGGTCATCACTGCCGACCGCTGATCGGTTCCCCCTGCCCCGGGCTCAGGGCATTTCGACCCGCAGCGTGATGGACGAATACCAGGCGGCCAGGTTTTCGATCTCGGTGTCGGTCAGCGGCCTGGCGATCACGCCCATGACCTCGTTGGCGCGCTTGCCGCTGCGGTAGGCCTTGAGCTGCTCGATCAGGTAGATCTCGGGCTGCCCGGCCAGGTGCGGCACCGCCGGCTGCATGGACAGGCCCTGCGGGCCGTGGCAGACGGCGCAGGCAGCGGACCGGATCTGCCCGGCCTTGACGTCGGCGGCCTGGGCGGAGAAGGACAGGCCGGCGCTGAGGGCCAGCGCGGCCAGGGAAGAGAGATGGCGCATGGGGCAACCCGTGAAAGGGGTGGGGGGAAACGCAGAAGGCCCCGGAGGGCCTCCTGCGCAGGGAACGGCAGGGTCAGTTGCCGGTGTAGGTCACGCGGTAGATGGCACCGACATAGTCGTCGGAGATCAGCAGCGAGCCGTCCTTCATGGGCGCCACGTCCACCGGGCGACCCTTGTAGACGCCGTTGGCGTCCAGCCAGCCCTCGGCAAACACCTCGGACTTGCCGGCAGTGCCGTCCGCATTGAGCGGGATGAAGTTGATCAGCGCGCCGGTGGCCTTGCTGCGGTTCCAGGAGCCGTGCGAGGCCACGAAGATGCCGCCCTGGTACTTGGCCGGGAACTGCTTGCCGTTGTAGAACGTCATGCCGAGCTGGGCCTGGTGGGCCGGGAACTCGACCTGCGGGAACACCGCCTTGGCGGGCTCCTTCATGTCCTTGAGGTCGGGCGCCGCAGCGGTGCCGGCCACCTTGAACTTGCCGTTCCAGTACGGGTAGCCGAAGTGCTCGCCGGCCTTGGTGCTGCGGTTGAGCTCGCCGGGGGGCACGTCGTCACCCAGGCCGTCGGTCTGGTTGTCGGTCCACCACACCGTCTTGTCCTTGGGGTTGATGTCCATGCCCACCGAGTTGCGCATGCCGCGCGCAAACACCTCGCGCTTGGAGCCATCGAAGGCGTTCATGCGCACGATGCCGCCGATGCCGATCTTGTCGTACAGCTCGACCTTGCCGGCCGGCTGCACGTTGTAGGGCTGGCCCAGGGTGATGTAGAGGGTGCCGTCGTCGGCCACGCGGCAGGTGCGGGCGCCGTGGTTGAACGACTCCTCCTCCACCGGGATCAGGCCGCCCTGCGGCACCACCTCGATCACCGCCACGTCCGGACCTTCATAGAAGAATTCGGCGGCCGGGAAATTGAGCACCCGGTTGTGTTCGGCCACGATCAGGAAGCCGTCCTTGGTCCAGCAGACGCCGTTGGGCACCTTGAAGTTCAGCGACGGGGCGAACGGCTTGACCTCGTCGGCGGTGCCGTCGCCGTTGCGGTCGGTCACGGCCCAGACGCGGGTCTTGCGGGTGCCCACGAACAGCATGTTGGTGCTGGGTGCCACGGCCATGTGGCGGGCGTCCGGCACCACCGCATACAGCTCGATCTTGAAGCCCGGCGGCATCTTGATGTTCTTGAGGTTGGCCTTGATGGCCTCGGCGTTCTTGCCTTCCTGGGGCACCGGCGGGATGTTCAGGTCCACGCCGGACACCTTCATCTGCTTGAGGGTGGACAGGTTGTCCTTGCCGGCCTGGGCCAGTGCGCCGGTGGCCACACCGGCGACCATGAGGGCGGCGAGCAGTCGGTTGATCTTCATGTGTCTCCTCTTCTCTGTTGGGCTGACCCGAAAGATGTCGGGACGACCATTCTGGGGTTCGGCGAATACCCCAACAAGTACGATGACCGAGGGTTTTCCAGAGGTTGTGGTCGCGCCCGCGACCCGCTGTAAGTAGCCCGGTACAACATCCGCCCATGACCCCTGAAGCCACCGCCCTTGCCCTGCCCTACCCCCGCCTGGCGCGGGCCATCGCCGAGCTCCTGCTCGACCCGCAGGTGCGGGTGCCGCCCCGCCTGGTGCAGCCCCTGCCCGGCGGCGGCAGCCTGTTCGTGATGCCCGCCACCGACGCCCGGGTGGCCATCACCAAGCTCATCACCTTCGTGGCCGACAACGCCGGCCGCGGCCTGCCGGCCATCCAGGGCGACGTGGTGGTGTTCGACGCGGTCAATGGCCGCCGCACCGCCCTGCTCGACGGCCCCACCGTCACCGCCCGCCGCACCGCGGCCGTGACCCTGCTGGCAGCACAGCACCTGGCCCCGCGCACCGACGGACCGCTGCTGATCGTGGGCGCCGGGGTGCAGGGCCGCGCCCACCTGGATGCCTTCATCGACGGCATCGGCCTGCGCGAGGTGCTGGTGGCCTCGCGCAGCGCCGCCAGTGCCGAGGCGCTGGTGCAGCACGCCCGCCAGCGCGGCCTCTCGGCCCGCCGCGTGGACGACGCCGACGCCGCCCTGGCCGACTGCCCGCTGGTGGTGAGCTGCACCCCGGCACAGGCGGTGTGCCTGCGGGGCCGGCCGCGCGACGACGCCTTTGTGGCCGCCGTCGGCGCCTTCACCCCGCGCATGGTCGAGTGGGCGCCCGAGGTGGTGCGCGACCTGGCCGCGCGCGGCACGCTGGTGGTTGACACCCGCGACGCCGACCACGAGGCCGGCGACCTGCTGCAGGCCGGCATCGACGTGGCCGCCCTGCCGACCCTGGGCGATGCGGTGGCCGGCCGGCTGCCGCGCCCGACCCGGGGGCCGGTGCTGTTCAAGAGCTGCGGCTGGGCCGGCTGGGACCTGGCGGCCGCGCGCTGCGCCACGGCCGGGTGATCCGACGGAGGCGGCAGAGGGAGCCGGGGCCACTGTTGCGTGCACCACTCATGCCGGAAAACACCAAGCCGCCGGGCCGGGCGAACCCCCAATAATTGAGCCGCCGTGCAGCAGCCATCCCGCCGCTGACCCCGGCCTGCCGCTGTCCCCATGCTCCTCGACCCGACGCCCTCCGCCCCCTTCCCGTCCCGGCCCGGCCGGGCGCTCTCCCTCATCCGGTTCATCGCCGGCGTCGGTCTGGCCGGCCTGCTGGCGCTGGGCGCCGGCCCGCTGGCGGCACAGACCGTGCCCCTGCGGCTGGCGGTGGCCAGGCTGCCCAGCATGCTGCCCGGGCTGGTGGCCGCCGAGCAGGGTCACTTCCGGGCCGAGGGCCTGACCGTCGATGCGGTGCCCTGCACCAACGGCGAGGACTGCATTGCCCAGATCCAGCGCGGGCGGGCCGATCTGGCCATGGCGTCGGATGCGAGCGTGGTCCTGGCGGTGCGCGCCGGCCAGCCGCTGGAGCTGATCGCCACCATCGCCAGCTCGCGGCGCAGCAACCAGGTGGTGGCCCGAACCGACCGGGGCATCCGCCAGGGCGCCGACCTGCGTGGCCGGCGGGTCGGCTTCATTCCGGGCACCAGCAGCCACTTCTACACCGAGACCTTCCTGAGCTTTCACGGCCTGACCACCCGCGATGTGGTCATGGTGCCGCTCGACCCGCTGCGGCCGGTGGACGCGCTGGTCCAGGGCGAGGTGGATGCCGCCGGGTTCTTCCACCCGAACGGCCCGCTGGCCCTGACGCGCCTGGGCCCGCTGGGCCAGGTGCTGGAACTGCCCCCCATCTACACCCTGACCGTCAACCTGGTGGCGCGCCCCGGCCTGTCGGACGACCAGCTGGTGCGGGTGCTGCGCGGCCTGCAGCGCTCGATCCGGGTGGTGCGCAGCCGCAACGACCCGTCGCTGCAGACCAGTGCCCGGCTGCTGGGCGTGAAGCCGCCGGAGGTGGCGGGCCTGCTGGGCGACTTCGACTACCGCCTGCGGCTGAGCCAGAGCCTGCTCGGCACGCTGGAGGCGGAGTCGCGCTGGGCTGCCCGCTCGGACGGATCGACCTCCCGGGCCGCACCCGATTTCCTGGACATCGTGCGGGTCGGCCCGATGCGCCAGCTCGACGCCCGCTCGGTGTCGCTGGTGAAGTGAGGTCCTGATGCGACTTCGCCCGCTGCTGATCGCCATGGTGTCCACCGTGCTGCTGCTGGCGGCCGGCAACCTGGTGTTCCTGGCCCAGGACGTGCGGGAGTCGAACCAGCTGGAGCAGCAGCAGGCGGCCGCCGAAAAGCTGGCGCGCGACGCGGCCGGTCTGCTGGTGCTGACCCAGGACTTCATGCTGCACGGCTCTTCGCGCTCGGCCCGCCAATGGCTGGTGCTGCACGGCGAGCTTCAGCAGGCGTTGCGGGCGTTCGCCACCGCCAGTCCGGCACCCGAGCCCGAGGCGCAGGACCTGGAAGCCGTCATCGACGGCCTGCCCGACCTGTTCGAGAGCCTGGCGCGGCAGGACGGCGACAGCGCCGACACCGCCAGCTGGGCGCGGCGCGAACTGCTGAGCGACCAGATCATCAACGAGACCCGGCGCATCAGCGACGGCGCCTTCCTGCTGGCCGACCGGGTCAGCGAGCAGCGCAGCCGTTCCGAACTGCGCCACGGCGTCGTCGACATCACCACCCTGGCCGTGCTGCTGGCGCTGGTGGGGGTCATGGCCTGGCTGCTGCTGCGCCGGGTGCTGTGGCCGATCGGCCGGCTCGGGACGGCGGCCGAACGCATGAAGGCCGGCGACCTCGATGCCCGCACCGGCTACAGCCACCCGGACGAGCTGGGCAAGCTGGCCGAGGGCTTCGACGCCATGGCCGGCACGCTGCAGGAGCGCGACCTGGCCCTGCAGGCGCTCAACCGGCAGCTGATGCAGAGCGAGTCCTTCCTTGACCGGGTCTCGCGCATCGCGGGCGTCGGTGGCTGGTCGCTCGACCTGGCCAGCCGCGCGCTGGCGGTCACGCCGCAGACGCTGGCGATCTTTGCGCTCGATGCCGGCCACCGGCTCGCGCTCGACGACCTGCCGCGCTACCTGTCGCCGCAGACGCTGGACGCCATCAATGCGGCGGCGCGGCGCGCCATCGTCGAGCGGGTGCCGGGCGACCTGGAACTGCCGTTCACCAACGCCTACGGCCGTGAGCGCTGGATGCGCCTGACCTCGCTGGCCGAATACGAAGGCGAACGGGCGGTGCGGCTGGTGGGCTCGCTGGAAGACGTGACCGAGCGGCGCGAGATGGCCGAGATGCTGCGCCAGGCGAAACGCGAGGCCGAGGCCGCCAACGAGGCCAAGAGCCTGTTCCTGGCCAACATGAGCCACGAGATCCGCACCCCGCTGAACGCGGTGATCGGGGTGACCAACCTGCTGGCGGCCTCGCCCCTGAGTGCCGAGCAGTCCCAGCTGCTGCGCAAGGCGCAGCTGGCCGGGCAGTCGCTGCTGGGCATCGTGAACGATGTGCTGGACCTGGCCAAGATCGAGGCCGGCGAACTCACGCTCGACCTGGCACCGCTGCGCCTGGGCCGGCTGATCACCGAAAAAGCCACCCTGTTCCTGCCGCAGACGCTGGCCAAGGGCGTGCAGCTCGAAGCCGACCTGCCCAACGACCTGCCCACCTGGCTCATGGGCGATGCGCTGCGCATCGGGCAGGTCATCAACAACCTGCTGTCGAACGCGGTGAAGTTCACCGACCGGGGCCACATCCGGCTGGCGATCCGGGTGCTGGGTCAGGGGCCGGCGGGGGTGCAGCTGCGCTGCGAGGTCAGCGACACCGGCATCGGCATCGCGCCGGAGGTGCGCGAGCGCCTGTTCCGCCCGTTCAGCCAGGCCGACGCTTCCACCACCCGCCGCTTCGGCGGCACCGGCCTGGGCCTGTCCATCGTGCGCCACCTGGTCGAACTCATGGGCGGCACCTGCGGCCTGGACAGCGAGCCGGGCCATGGCAGCACCTTCTGGTTCACGCTGACGCTGGAGCCCGCCGGCAACACCCGGGTGCCGGCCGAGCCGGGCCTGCCGGTGCTGGTGACCGGCGGCACGGCGGCCGACCGGCAGGCCTTCATGGAAACCTCGCGCACCCTGGGCTGGAAGCCGGTCGAGGTGCCCGACCCCATGGCGCTCGGCCAGCAGACCGGCCAGGACCCGGTCAACAAGGTCGGCGGCGGCGGCGTGGTGATCGCGCTCTGGCGCTCCGCCGACACCGCCACCACCGCCGCGCTCAAGGCGCTCGACGGCTCCTTGCCGGGCAGCCCGGCGGTGGTCATCGTGTGCCAGGACGCGGTCAGCCACATCGCCCTGCCGCAGACCGGGCTGCGGGTCGATCAGGTGCTGTCGGCGCCAGTGGACCCGCCGGTCCTGTTCGATGCGGTCAACCAGGCGGTCACCAGCCACCGCCTCGAACCGCAGGTCAACACCACGGCGCGCTGGCTGCAGGGCCTGCGGGTGCTGCTGGTGGACGACAGCGAGATCAACCGCGACATCGGCCAGCGCCTGCTCGAACTGCAGGGCGCGGCGGTGCGCACCGCCAGCCACGGGCGCGAGGCCCTGGAGCGGCTGCAGACCGAACCCGGCGCCTTCGACGTGGTGCTGATGGATGTGCAGATGCCCGAGATGGACGGCCTGCAGGCCACGCGCCTGGTGCGGGCCACCCCCGGCCTGGAACAGCTGCCGATCGTGGCCCTGACCGCCGGCGCGCTGGTCGAGGAACGGCGGCGCGCCCTGGCCAGCGGCATGAACGCCTTCCTGAGCAAGCCGCTCGACATGGCCCGGCTGATCACCGAGGTGCGGCGGGTGATCGCCGAGGCCGGCGGGCAGGTGCCCGAGGTGGCGAGCGCGGGCATCCCCGAACCCTCGATCGACTGGCCGGCCATCGACGGCATCGACATGCTGGCCGCCCGCCAGCTGCTCAGCGGCGACCACGGCCTGTTCATGGGCCTGCTGGAGCGCTTCCTGCGCGACACCGCCAGCCTGCCGGGCGAACTGCCGGCCTGGAGCCGCGACCCCGCCGCCGACCGCCGCCAGGCCCTGCTGGCCCGGCTGCACAAGCTGCGCGGCGCCGCCGGCGCCCTGGGGGCGAACGATGTGGCCGGCGTCAGCCAGCGGCTGGAACTCGCCCTGCGCCAGGGTGCGCCGGCCGAAGACCTCACCCAGGCCCTGGCCGATGCCCTGGCGCGCCTGGCCGTGGCCGGCGGCCGGGCGGTGGCGGCCCATGCCCGCGACCAGGCCCAGGCCCAGGACCGGCAACCGACCGCCGCCGCGCCGACCCCCCGGCAGCTGCAGTCGCTGGGCGCCCTGCTGCAGCGGCAGGACCTGGATGCGCTGGACCACTACGGCGAGCTGGCCGCCGGCATCCGGCAAATGGCCGGGGTTGAATCGGAGGCCGCCCTGCGCGACGCGGTGCAGTCGCTAGACTTCGCCCGCGCCCAACGGCTGCTGGACGCCATCACGCCGCTGGCCGCCGAGTCCTGAGGCCCGAACCGAACCCTGCCCGACATGAAATACCTGCACACCATGGTCCGCGTGACCGACCTCGAAACCTCCCTCAAGTTCTACCGCGACGCGCTCGGCCTGGAAGTGCTGCGCGTGCGCGAGGTGCCCCAGGGCCGCTTCACCCTGGCCTTCCTGGCCGCCCCGGGCGACAGCCAGGCCCAGGTCGAACTGACCTACAACTGGGACCCGGAGAACTACACCGGCGGCCGCAATTTCGGCCACCTGGCCTATGCGGTGGACGACATCTACGCCACCTGCGAACGGCTGCAGTCGCACGGCGTGACCATCAACCGGCCGCCGCGCGACGGCTACATGGCCTTCGTGCGTTCGCCGGACAACATCTCCATCGAGCTGCTGCAACGCGGCGATCCGCTGCCGCCCCGGGCACCGTGGGTGGACATGCCCAACGTGGGCAGCTGGTAAGCCGGCGACAGCCGGAAGAGGGGGGCGAGCGGACCGGTATTCGGGGCTTCAGTTCGCGGCGATTGTGTCGAAATGCACGGACGACGACCCAGAGCGTCGATCCCTGTCACACAACGCCCTTGCCCAACATGAATACCCTCTTTGCTCCGGCGGCCGCCCTGATGGCGCGCCTGCGACTCGGCCCGAAGTTCCTGCTGGCCGGCATCCCGACCCTGATCCTGCTGCTGGCCCTGGGCTTTGCCGCCGTGCGCGATCTGAACGAGCGCGTGCAGGCGCTGGAGTCCAAGCGGGTGGCCACCGCCCTCATGGGCGAGCTGGTGGAGTGGAACAAGGTGCTGATCGAGAGCCGCCGCGTCGCCATCACCGGCACGCCGGGAGACCCGGCCGCGCTGGAAGCCTTCAAGAAGCAGGCCGCAGCGGTGAACCAGCAACTGGCGCGCATCGAGGCCAGCGTGGCCCAGGCCCAGCCGTATTTCGACATGAGCACCGGCCTGGCCGGTCTGCGCAAGGGCTGGTCCGATCTGCAGGCCAACGTGGCCGCGCTGCCGATGGACGCCGAATTCCCGGCCAAGGCCTTCGCCGCCCATGCACCTGAGTACGGCCGCCTCTACGGCTTCATGCGCGACATGGGCAACGTCTCGGGCCTGGCCCAGGACCCGGAAGCCGACCTGTTCTACCTGGGTTATCCGCTGGCCAACAACACCCCTTCCACCGCCGGCATCGCGGTGCGGATCGCGGCCTACGCCACCATGAACGTCAACCGGGGGAGTGTGTCGGCCGCCGACAAGCAGTTCTACGAGGTGACCGACGCCCGCCTGAACGACACCTTCGGCACCGTCGAGACCATGCTCGGCCAGTCCATGAAGGCCAACCCGGCGGTGCAGCAGGCCCTGGGCCAGCGCTTCGACACCCTCAAGGCCAGCGCCAAGGAGCTGCTGGGCTATGTCCGCACGAATTTCACCAAGGTCGACACCGTGGCCGTGACCCAGGCCGACGTGGCCCGTGCCTCGGCCGCCACCCTGGACGCCGCCTGGGCGCTGGTGGAAGCCAACCGCTCGGTGCTCGACCAGCTGCTGGCCGAGCGCGCCGGCGAAGCCACCCTGAACCGCAACCTGCTGCTGCTGGCCATGCTGGCCGGCGTGCTGCTGTCGGTCTACATCTACGTCGGCATCTACCTGAGCATGGCGGCCAGCATGCGCCACGCCTCCCAGGCGGCCCAGGCCATTGCCGCCGGCCAGCTCGGCACGGTGCAGACGGCCACCAGCCGCGACGAGTTTGCCGATCTGGTGGCCGACCTGCGCAAGGCCGACCAGGCCCTGGCCCGCGTCATCGCCGGGGTGAAGCAGTCGTCCGAATCGATCGCCACCGCGTCGGCTGAAATCGCCACCGGCACCCAGGACCTGTCCAGCCGCACCGAACAGACCGCCAGCAGCCTGCAGCAGACCGCCGCCAGCATGGAGCAGCTCACCGGCACGGTGAGCCAGAGCACCCAGGCCGCCAGCTCGGCCCGCCAGCTCTCCGGCTCCGCCGCCGATGTGGCCCGCCGCGGCGGCCAGGTGGTGCAGCAGGTGGTGCAGACCATGGACGCCATCAACGACAGCAGCCGGCGCATCGGCGACATCATCGGCGTGATCGACGGCATTGCCTTCCAGACCAACATCCTGGCGCTGAACGCCGCCGTGGAAGCCGCCCGTGCCGGCGAGCAGGGCCGGGGCTTTGCGGTGGTGGCCGGCGAGGTGCGCAACCTGGCCCAGCGCAGCGCCGAAGCCGCCAAGGAAATCAAGCAGCTGATTGCCACCAGCGTCGACAAGGTGGAAGCCGGTTCGCGCCTGGTGGGCGAAGCGGGCGGCACCATGACCGAAATCGTGGACTCGGTGGGCCGGGTCAACCAGGTGATCAGCGAGATCAGTTCGGCCGCCACCGAGCAGAGCCAGGGCATTGCCGAGGTCAACACCGCCGTGAGCAAGCTCGACCAGATGACCCAGCAGAACGCCGCGCTGGTGGAAGAAAGCGCCGCCGCCGCCGAAAGCCTGAAGGAACAGGCGCGCCGGCTGGCCGAGGTGGTGGGCAGCTTCCGCATCCAGGGATCACACATGTGATTGCTGCGGTCACGGGGCTGGGTTAACTTCCGGCCCCATGATTCCTCTGCACACCCTGAGCGCGCGCCACATCGCGCAAGCCGTCCAGCGGCGGGAGATCACGGTGGAAGCCGTGACCCGCTCGCACCTGGAACGCATCGCCGAACTCGACCCCGAACTGCACGCCTGGCAGTTTCTCGACAGCGAACTGGCGCTGGCCCAGGCCCGCGAACTGGACCGGCAAGGCCCCGACGGGCAGCTGGCCGGCGTGCCGGTGGGGGTGAAGGATCTGCTGGACACCGCCGACCAGCCCACCACCTACGGCTCGCCCATCTATGCCCGACACCGCCCGGTCATGGACGCCGCCTGCGTGGCCGGTTGCCGCGACGCCGGGGCGCTGATCCTGGGCAAGACGGTGACGACCGAATTCGCCACCTTCAAACCCGGCCCGACCCGCAACCCGCACAGCACGGCGCAGGCGCCCCGCACACCCGGCGGCTCGTCCAGCGGCTCGGCAGCCGCGGTGGCCGCCCAGATGGTGCCGCTGGCCTTCGGCACCCAGACCGCCGCATCCATCATGCGGCCGGCCGCCTTCTGCGGCATCGTCGGCTACAAGCCCACCCACAACCTGCTGCCGCTGGCCGGCGTGAAATCGCTCTCGCCCAGCCTGGACACGGTGGGCGGCTTCGCCCGCAGCGTGGACGACGTGGCCCTGTTCATCGGCGCGCTGGCCCGGCTGGACCTGACGCCGGTGGTGCCGGTGAAGCCCCGGGTGGGTCTGTGCCGCACACCCCACTGGGATCTGGCCGATGCCGACGCCCGCCGCGCCTGGAACGACGCGGTCAAGGCGCTGGAAGACGAAGGCGCCGAGCTGGTGGAGGTGGAGCTGCCCGAGTCCTGGGCCGGGCTGGCCCAGGCGCAGGTGGACATCATGAATTACGAAGCCCGCTCGTCCTTTGCGGCCGAGCGGCGCGGACAGGCCGACGGCTTCAGTCCGGCCTTTGCCCAGGTGCTGGCCGGTGGTGAGGCGGTTGACCGGCAGCGGCTGTTTGCGGCGCAGGAGCTGGCGGTGCGGCTGCGCGCCGAGCTGGAAACCCTGTTCCGCCTGACCGATGTGCTGATCGCGCCCAGCGCGCGCGGTGAAGCACCGGCCGGGCTCGATTCCACCGGCGACCCGGTGTTCAGCCGGCTGTGGTCGCTGCTGGGGGCCCCTTGCGTGCAGGTGCCGGTCGGCCGGGGCAGCCATGGCATGCCGGTGGGCGTGACCCTGGTGGGGCCGCGCTGGCAGGACACCCAGGCGCTGGGGGCCGCGCGGCTGCTGGAACTGGCCCTGGCCTGATCGCCGGGTCCTTTATCGCCGGACCTTCCGGCAGCCGCCTCAGGGGTGCAGGGCGGCGTTCAGCCGGTCCACCACGCCGGACCAGTCGCTGTCCTGCTGCAGCGCATCGCGCAGCAGGGCGGCCTGCGAGGGGGTCCACATGCTGGCTTCATGCAGCCGCACGCCGTTGGCCAGCGGCCGGTGGCGACGGATGAACTGGCGCACCTCGTCCGGCTGGCTGGGCAGCCCCAGCTGGGCGAACAGGGCGCACATGTCGTGGTCGATGGGCTCCATGCGGGACTCCTGACGGCAAAGCTGGCCGTTGCCGGCCGGACGCCCGATTCTGCAGCGTCAGCGGGCCACTGCGCCAGTCAGGCGGAACACCGCCACCGCCTGGACCAGGTCGCTGGCCTGGGTGCGCAGGCTGCTGGCGGCCGCCGCCATCTCTTCCACCAGCGCCGCGTTCTGCTGCGTGGCCTGGTCCATCTGCGTCACGGCCTCGCCGATCTGGCCGACGCCGTCGCTCTGCTCTTTGCTGGCCGCGCTGATCTCGGCCATGATGTCCGTGACCCGCCGCACGCTGTCCACCACCTCGTTCATGGTGCTGCCGGCCCGGTCCACCAGCGCGGTGCCGCTGGCCACCCGCTCCACGCTTTCGGTGATCAGGTCCTTGATCTCCTTGGCCGCGCTGGCGCTGCGCTGCGCCAGGTTGCGCACCTCGCCGGCCACCACCGCAAAGCCCCGCCCCTGTTCACCCGCACGGGCGGCTTCCACCGCCGCGTTCAGCGCCAGGATGTTGGTCTGGAACGCAATGCCGTCGATCACGCTGATGATGTCGGCGATCTTGCGCGAGCTGGTCTCGATGCCCTTCATGGTCTGCACCACCTGCGACACCACCTGACCGCCCTGCACCGCCACGGTGGATGCGGTCTGGGCCAGCTGGTTGGCCTGCAGCGCGTTGTCGGCGTTCTGCCGCACGGTGGACGAAAGCTCCTCCATCGAGGCCGCGGTTTCCTCCAGCGCGCTGGCCTGGCTCTCGGTGCGCGAGCTCAGGTCCTGGTTGCCCTGGGCAATCTGCACGCTGGCACTCGACACCGACTCCGAACCGTTGCGGACCTGGCCGACCACCCTGACCAGCCCGGCCTGCATCTCGCCCAGCGCCGCCATCAGCACGCCGACTTCGTCGCGGGAACGCACCTGCACCTGGCGGGTCAGGTCACCGGCCGACACGGCACGCGCCAGCTCGACCGCTTCGTTCAGCGGGCGGGTGATGGAGCGGATGATCCAGCTCGCCATGCCCACCGCGACGGCAAAGGCGGCCAGCAGCGAGGCCCCCAGCGCGGTGAGCAGGCCGGTCACGTCGGATTCGGCCTGGACACCGGCCGCATGGGCGCCTTCGGCCTGGAAGTCGACCGAGGCGTCGATGGTCTTGAAATAGGTCATCTGCAGGGGTCGCAGGGAGTCCATCAGGAGCTGCACCGCGTCGTCGCGTCGTCCCTCGGCGATCAGGGCCAGGTAGCGGTCCATGCTGTCGCGGAAAGCCGCGCGCGCGGTGGCGGAAGCCGCCATCAGCTCGCGGCCGCGGGCGGACGTGATCTGCCGGTCCAGCGTGGTCAGCAGTTCGTTGACGCGGGTCCGGGATTCGGCCAGCGCCTGCTTTTCGGCGGCGATCCGGGCCGGGTCATTGAACAGGGCGATGTTGCGCACGGCACGCGCCTGGAAGTTGGCTTCGTCGCGCACCAGCTCCAGGTTGGCCACGATGGCCATGCGCCGCTCGGTGATGTCGAGCAGCTGGTCGCGCACGCTCACGGCCCGGGTGGCACTCAGCGCACCGATGGCCAGCAGCAGCCCCAGCAAGACGGCAAACGCCGCCACCAGGCGGGTCGAGATATTCAGGTCCTTCAAGACGACACTCCCTCGAGATAGTTCATATCGGGGCATCGTAGGTCGGCCTGGGGGCAGGCGATGGCCGGAAAAACCGGCCGATCCCGGGCCATTTCAGCCGGGATCGGACCCGGACCGGGCCGGGATGGCGGTCAGGGCTGACGGGTCCGGCCGGCCAGCCGGCGGATCGCCTTGATGAGTTCGGTGCCGGTGTTGGGCTTGGGAATCAGCTCGGCCACGCCCGCCTCCGGCCCCTTCTGGCTCAGCTCGGTGGTGATGAAGCCGGAGGTGATGGCCACCGGCCGATCCGGGTGCAGCCGGCGCAGGGCCCGGGCCAGTTCGAGTCCGTTCATGCCGGGCATGGCGAAGTCCAGCACCGCCAGGTCGTAGCTGACGGCGCCGCGCTGCACCGCGTCCAGCGCGACCTGCGGGCTGCTGTAGATGTGCGCCACCAGCCCGTCGCGGTCCAGCATGCGGCCGACCATGCGGGCGATCAGCTCGTCGTCGTCCACATACAGGATGCGGGTGCCGTCGGCCGGGTCGCCCGGCGCGTGCAGGCCCATGAGCGAGGAGTCGACCTCGGTCTGGCGCTCGGCACCCTCGACGCCGCGCAGGTAGACCCGGAACACCGAGCCCGTGCCCTGGATGCTGCGCACCTGGATGGCGCCCTGGTGGTCGCGCAGGATGCCGTGCACCACCGGCATGCCCAGCCCGGTGCCCTGCCCCACCGGCTTGGTGGTGAAGAAGGGCTCGAACAGGCGGGCCAGGGTGGCGGCGTCCATGCCGCTGCCGTTGTCCTCGACGCTCAGGCAGACGTTGACTTCGGGCCAGCCCGACGGGTCGGTGACGATGGCCAGCTCGCCCGGCTGCGCGGCTGGCGGCGCGCCCCGGTGCGCGCTCAGGCGCACCCGGATGCGCCCCCGCTCCAGCCCGGCAATGGCGTGGAACGCGTTGGTGCACAGGTTGATCAGGACCTGCTGCAGCTGGGTGGCGTCGGCCAGCACCATGGGGGTGTCGGGGTCGCAGTCGACATCGATGCGCAGGCTGCCCGGCGCGGTGGCACCGAGCAGGGTGACGGCCTCGGTCACCACCTCGGCCATGTCGACCACCTTGCGCACCGTGTTCTGCCGCCGACCGAAGGCCAGGATGCGCTGCACCAGGTCCTTGGCCCGGTGCGCGGCGCGGCGGATTTCCTCCAGGCTCTGCACGATCTCGGGCTGGCCCTGCGCGTCCATCAGCGCCAGCCGGGTGTTGCCCAGGATGGCCGCCAGGATGTTGTTGAAGTCGTGCGCCACACCGCCGGCCAGCGTGCCCAGGGCTTCGAGCTTCTGCGACTCGCGCAGCTGGGCCTCCAGGCTGGCGCGCTCGCCCTCGACGCGCGAGAGGTTCTCGGGATCGACGTCCACACAGACGAACTCGTGGCGGCCGTCGGCGTTGCGCAGCACCACCGCCGTGCCCTGCACCGCCACCAGCCGGCCATCGCGGCGCAGGAACCAGGTGTTGTAGGGCAGCGATGTCTGCCCTTCCCGGGCCAGTGCCTGCAGCTTCTCGCGGGTGCCCCGGCGCAGGTCCGCCGGCACCACCAGATCGATGATGTCGCGCCCCAGCGCCTCGGCCGCCGTGTAGCCGTACATCTTCTCGGAGCCCTGGTTCCAGTAATTCAGGCGCATGTCGTCGTCGAAGCGCTGCACCGCCACATCGGCCAGGCAGTCGCACACGGCGCCCAGCTGCTCGCGGCTGGCTTCTTCCTGCAGGCGGGCGCGCACGCTGTGGGTGGCGTCGTCGATCAGCACGGTCCAGAGCAGAGTGCCGTCGGGCTGCGGCTTGCACCGTCCCAGGCCGCGCAGCCAGCGCATGCCGCCCTGCGGGCCGGTGATGCGCCACTCGTGCGACCAGGGCTGCAGCGACGCACCGGCGGCCCGGAACGAGGCCCGGATCAGGCGCCGGTCGGCCGGCTCGGTGCAGTGCCAGACGATGGCTTCGTCGGCCAGGATCTGCCCGGCGGTGAAGCCCCAGATCGCCTCGCAGCCGTCGCTCACATACATCAGGCGGGCGGTGCCGTCGGGCCAGCTCCGGTAGCGCAGCAAGGCGCCCCGCACCAGCTGGGCGAACTCGGTCATGTCGAGGGTGTCGCCTGGGGCTGGCGGCGCAGCGCGGTCGGTCAAGCGGGTCTCCCGGGGGTCGTGAGGGCTCACCCACTGTAGGTCAGCCCCAAGGTGCTGGCAATCCGGGACTGCCCCGGCGCACGGGCAGGGCATTCCGCCGGCGGACACCGCTGCGGCCGGTCAGCCGCTAACCTGCCGGCCATGTTGATCCGACTCCTCTATGCCAGCCGGGCCCGCGAGCTCGGGCCCTTCGACGTCAAGGACATCCTTGAGCGCTCGCGCCGTAACAACCAGGCGCTGGGCGTGACGGGGGCGCTGTGCCTGTCCAACGGCATCTTCCTGCAGTGCCTGGAAGGCGACCGCACCGTCGTCAACCAGCTCTACCACCGCATCCTGGGCGACCGCCGCCACACCGATCCGGCCATCCTCGACTTCGAGCCCATCGTCTGCCGGCAGTTCACCGGCTGGTCCATGGGGCTGGTGAACACCGTGGCGGACAACCAGGCGCTGTTCCTCAAGTACGCCACCGGGCCGCAGTTCGACCCCTACGCCATGCGGCCCGAGGCCTTGCGCGCCTTCTTTGCCGAACTGATGAACAACACCCGGTGGCTGGGATGAACACCGGGCAGCCGCCGCTGAACCGGCGCGGCCTGCTGGGCGTGGCCGCCGCGCTGCTGCTGCCGGCCCGGCTGCGCGCCGCCGACCCTGCCCAACCCACCGATCCTGCCGACCCGATCCGCCTGGGCACCTCCACCCCCGGCGGCGGGTTTGCCCAGTACGGGGAACAGCTGGCGCTGCGGGTGAACGCCCGCGCCGGCCGCACCGTGCTGCAGGCCCTGCCCACACGCGGCACGGCCGAGAACCTGGCCCTGCTGCGCAGCGGCCAGCTCGATGCCGGGCTGGTGCAAGGCACGGTGGCCAGCGAGGTGCTGGCCCAGGGGCCGGGCAGCGGCCTGCGCATCCTGTGGGCCATGTACCCCAGCCCCGGCATGCTGGCCGTGCCTGCTGCTTCACCGCACCGCCGGCTGGAAGACCTGAGGGGCAGAAAGGTGGTGTTCGGTGTGCGGTCCAGCGGCCTGGTGACACTGGGCCGGCAGGTGTTCGACGGGATCGGTCTGGACATCGACCGCGACCTGCAGGCGGTCTACGTGGAGCAGGCCGCCGATTCGCCGCGCCGGGTGCTGGCGGGCGAGGCCGAGGCGCTGTGGGGCGCCGGTGAGGGCTGGCCCGGCTTCCTGCAGCTGGCCCAGGCACCGGGTGGTGCCCGATTTCTGGGGCCGCAGCCGGAGCAGATCGGCGGCATCCTGCGCCGCCACCCGCTGCTGCGGGCGATGGAGGTGGCACCCGGTGCCTACCCGGGCATCGATGCGCCGCTGGCCACGGTGGGCTCGGTGAATCTGGTGCTGGTGCGGGCCGATCTGGACCCCGCTCGGGTGCGCTCGGTGCTGCCGCTGCTGGAGGCGGCTTCGGCCGAACTGGCCGCCACCTTGCCGCAGGCCGCCTTCGGCACCCGGGCCAACACGCTGGCCAGTGCCCCGTCGGCCGACCTGCTGCACCCCGGGCTCAGGCCCTGAAACGGTCAGAGTGCGGTGATGTCGGTGGACACCGGCCAGACCGGCTCGACGCCACCGGTCTGAAAACGGTGCTCCAGCTCCAGCTGGTGGCGCCCGGCGCGCAGGGTGCAGACCCGCCAGCCATCCGCCACCCGCTCGGTGAGCACGCCGGTCGACGGCAGCGCCCGCAGGGTCCAGCCGGCGGTGTCGGTGCCGACGCTGCCCCGCAGGTGGGCACAGAAACCCTGCCGCAGGTTGGACACCACCACCAGCCGCTGCTGGCCCAGCCATGCGCCGGCCCCTTCGGCCTGCAGGCGCGGCGCGGGCCTGTTTTCCAGCACCTGCAGCACCGGCGGGATGATGACCCGGAAGTTCAGGCCGGCGCTGGCACTGCCACCCGGCGGGGCCCACCGCGCTTCGGCATGACCGAGTACCGGTGCCAGCAGACCGCCGGCCAGCAGGGTGGCGGTCAAGCAGCGGCGGAGCGTGAAAGCGGGGGTCATGCACCAGTATCGGCAGCCGTGGCGCCGACTTGACCCCACCCATCGCGTCAGTCGCTGCGCTGGACCGGAAAGCTCAGGTTGGTGGTCTCGCGGACCCGCAGATCGAACCGGATCTGGCCGTCATCGACCACCGTCCAGGGCAGCGGCAGGGTGTCGTTGCGCACCGTGACCGCTCTGGCACCCGGCCCGACAAACGGGAATTCAAAGCGCCCCTGATCGTCGGTGCGTACCGAGTACCGGTTGTCCAGGAACACGGTTGCACCGGGCACACCTGGCTCGCTGGCCTCCTGCACGCCACTGCGGTTGGCGTCGAAGAACACCGTGCCGCGCACCGTGCCGCCGCCTTCGTTGGGCTTGCCACCCAGTGGCACATCGCGGCTGCCGGCGGTGGTCTCGTAACGCAGCAGCACGAAGAAGGAGCGGTCGGCCACGGTGGTGAGCGGGTCGGGCGGGGGCGCCAGCGGGTCGAGCACCAGCACCTGGCGGCTGCGGCCGATGTTGCGGTTGTAGTAGCCCTCCAGGCTCCAGCGGGTCGAGAGGCGCCAGCTGCCGCCGAGGTTGAGCGAGTGGCGCTCCTGGCCCGAGGAGCTGCGTTCGGTCTGCAGGTTGCCGCGCGCGCTGGAGAAGCGGGTGAGCGGTGCACTGCCGCTCAGCGCCAGCGTCCAGAACCGTTCGCCGGTGGTGGTCGTGCCGTCGTTCACGTCCTGCCGACCCAGCCCGAGGCTGCTGCCGAATTGCCAGCCCAGGGGCACCGGCCATTCCTGGTCGTAGGTGATCTGCTGGCGGGCCGCCTGGTTGTCGCCGCCGGCCACTTCCAGCCGTGCACCGGCCGGCCCCCAGCGGTTGCGGCTGCGCCAGTCGAGGTAGTGGCTCCAGTCCTGGCCGTTCAGGTCGCGCAGTGCAGCACCGGCCCCCAGGCTGTCGGTGGACGACAGGCGCCAGCGCGCGTTGCTGGTGACGAAGTAGCCCCGGTTGCTGTTGCCGGTGATGTTGCCCAGCAGATCCAGCGATCCATCCACGCTCACCTGTCGCGAGCGCCATGCCGAGCGGGCGTAAACCCCCTGCAGATTGCTGGCCACCGGCGTCTCGGCCCAGGCCAGACCGGGGTCCAGGCGGTAAGCACCGGCCGCGTGGCGCCAGGGGCCGTCGTCGAGTTCGGCGTCCACCCAGAGACCCTGGGCCTGGCCCGCGCTGCTGCGGCTCTGCAGCCACTGGCCCTGGATGCGGCGCTTTCCGGCCTCGTGGCGAACGGCGGCCAGCTGGCTGCCGGCATCCACCAGCCGACCGCTCAGGCCGAAATTGCCGCCCTGGCTGACACCCCGCGCCTCCTCGGCCTTGAAGGCCAGACTCAGACCCGGCAGGCGCAGGCTCAGCGGATCAACCGGCGGCGGCCCCAGCCGCCATTGCCCACCCACCCGGGTCCGGGTGCCCGGCAGGCGGGAGAAGCCCTCGGCCGGCAGCACATCCAGAAAGCCGGGCTGTCCGCTGCTGGCCATGAGCTGGAAGCGGTTGTCGGGGCGGCGCCAGTCGGTGCTGGCACCCCGGATGGCCGGCGACGGGACGAAGACCCGGGACGGCAGACTCAGGATGGTGGGCGTCGGTGGCTCGATCACACCCAGTTCGTTGCTCACCAGCCAGCCGCCGTCCATGGGCAGATCGCGCTGACGCAGCGTCAGGGTGGACAGGCCGGCCCCGGGGGTGATGCTGCCGTCGACCGACAGGATGCCGTGGTTCGGGGTCTCGATCAGGCCGAACAGGCTGTAGCCCAGCCGGGTCTTGCGGTCGGGGTCGAGCGACTGGGTGCCGACCTTGGTGTCCACGCGCAGGAACCTCGGCCAGCCGTCGGGGTTGTAGACCTCGTCCCGCTCGGCCAGCACCGGCTCCGGCGCCAGGCCCTCGATCTCGCGGTCGACATAGGCCAGGGTCTCCGCCAGGGCCGCGCCCGCGTTCAGCAGGCAGGCGAGCCCCAGGACCGGGACCACCACGGCCCGCACCGACGCTCGCAGGCTCATGGGGCGAAACGCAGATCGAGCGGCAGGCGTTCGCTGCCCGATTCGAGCTGGCCCTGCACCTGCAGCGGGTAGCGGATGGTGATGGGGGCGGCCCCCTCCTCGAGCATCGGCAACAAGGCCACCTGCCGGGTTTCGCCAGGCAGGATGGGCGTGTCGGCCGGTGCCAGTTCGATGCGCTTGCCGTCGGCATCGCGCCCGTTGACGAAGCCCTGAAGGCGGCCGTGGGCATTGCCGGCGTTGCGCACCGTCAGCCGGGGCAGCTGCTGGCCGTTGAAGGCCTGCACGCCGGCCGGCTCCGCCGACAGGCGCGGCGCGGCGCCGCCGATGGCGGCATACACGATGACGGCAATGCGGCCGCCCACCGGGAAGTTCAGCGTGCCTTCCACCTGCGCGGCATCCGCGCCTTCGACCATCAAGGCAAAACGGCATTCACCCGGCGGGGTGCCGGGCGGCACGGTGATCTCGAACCGGTAACGAAAACGCGCGCCGGGCTCGATCGAAAGCTCCCGCCGCTCGACCGCCACCCAGGGCCGGCAGCTGCCGGGGCTCAACGCATCGGAAAACTCCACCGTCTGGTCCGGGCGGAAGCGCCAGTCGTTGGTGTAGACACGGAAACGCCCGGTCTGACCACCTGCGTGCTGGATCTCCAGCACCTGGCGCAAGCGTTCCCCCGGCTGCACCTGCAGCTCGAAGCGCGGCGGGGTGACGAAGGCGGAAAAACCCTGGGCCTGCACCACGGGAGCAGCCAGAACCCCGAACAGCGCCAGGCAACAGGAAACGACGGTCCGCTGGGGCATCAGGGGGTCTCGAGTTCGAAGTGGAAGTTCAGTCGGCGGTTCTGGCGGTCCCAGTCGGGCGAGGCGCGCAGGCGCAGGGCCAGCTGATCGGCGAGGGCCGCCGGCAGGGTTCCGCTGTAGACCAGCGTGCGCTCACCCGAGACCACACGGCCGGCCAGCAGGCGGCCTTGCGAGGTCCAGCTGGCCTCCACCAGCGAGGTGCTGTCCTGGGCCAGCACCATGTAGACCCGACCGGTCCGACCCGCATGCGGGGCCGTGTCCAGGCGCACGTTCACCCGCACCCAGGCTTCCATGGAACCGGTGGCACCGGCCGAGGGCGGCAGCATGCGCCACTGCATCTGCACATTGGGCGGAACGGTGTGGGTCAGGGAATCGTCCAGCCGGACCGGAGCGGCGTGGGCAACGACCGCCAGGGCCGCCAGCACCAGCGGAAGGGACCATCGCTTCATGGTGCGCTCAAGGTGTAGGTGACGGTGCCGTCATAGGTGCCTGCCGCCCGGATCGCCGAGTTGGCATACCGGAAGCTGTGGCAGTTCTCGATGAAGGTGTTGGGCGGCACATTGGCCAGCGGCTGCTGCCCGGGCACGAACGTGCCCGCCGGGATGATGCCGGGCACCGGGCTGCCCGGGGCCGACACGGTCCAGCTGATCTCGGAAACCGGAATGGTGTCGCCGGCCGTGCTCACCAGGTTGGCCGGCGCCGTCACGCTCAGGCGGGCCTGCTGCTGCGAGTTGCCGTTGCGGCGGTAGGACGCGCCGATGAGCACCTGGCTGGACGGCGTGGGGCAGGTGGCGAAGTTGTCACCCGAGAGGCTGCGCGACTGTCCGCCGCTGTTGGTCATGGCCTGCGGCACCCCGGACAGCAGCTGGGCCGTCGAGAGGTTGGCGGTGACCCGGTCGACGGTGTTGTTGTTGCCGTCGGCCGTGCCGGTACCGACGTGCAGAAACACGCGTGGGGATGCACCGTTGATCTGCAGGCTCCAGGCCGCCGCGGTGACCGGCAACGCCAGCCAGCAGCCGGCCAGCGCCAGCGCACGGCCATGCACCGCCAGCCTGCTGCGCAGGCCCCCCACGTTTGTCATGACAGCCAGACCCCGGATGCTCAGGGCATGGAAGCGGTGTACGTGATCTGACCGTTGGTGGTGCCGTAGGTACCCGGCGCGACCACGGCCGAGTTGGCGTAGCTGAAGGTCCAGTCGGCGGCCAGACGGGTCACCCTGGTGCCGACGTTGGGCGTGAGCGGCACGGCGGTGCCGCTGCCGGTGGCCGGGATCACCGGGCTCGGCAGCGTGTTGGCGCTGGAGGTGGCCGAGATCTCGCTCCACGGAATGGTGTCGCTGGTGGCGTTGGTCAGGGCGCCCGTGGTGGCGGCCACCAGGCTCACCGTGCCGTTGTTGCCCACCACACGGACCGGCACCACGGCACCGGTGACCGAAGCCGCCGGGTTGGTGGCACCGCCGCCAACCGCCTGCGGGTTGTTGGTGTAGTCGAACGTCACGGTGGAAGAGGTGCCGTTGGCGGCCAGCGGATCGTTGAGTGCACCGGCGCCGGCACCGACACCCAGGAACAGCACGCGCGGGATCACCACCCGGATGTTCAGCCGGGCCGATGCCGTGCTGTTGGCACCTTGGGCCGCCAGCTGGGATTCCGCCATGGACACCATCGGGGTGGCCAGGGCCAGGGCAGCAGCGGTCTTCAGGAGCAGGGCTTTCTTCACGGGACGGTTTCCTTTGCAGAGATCGTGATCGTTGTGGTCTTTGGGATTACCACGAACGGGTAGGGGTGTGGCCCAAGTTTAGGGGTAGGGGTATTTTATGGAAACCCTTCGGTGCGAAAAACTGCACACATATCAATGATTTGGCGCGAATTTCTCAACCAGCGGTAGCGATTCGGGGGTGAGTGGTCGATACCGGGGCTCAAGTCGGGCCGGCAGATGCCGAGCCCCCACTTTGGTTCACACCCGGCCCATGCCGTGACCGGCCGCCGATCCCGGCGGGCGGGCCGGGAACTCGCACCGCGCCCTTTCGTCCGACAGCCCATGTCCCCCAACGTTCCCCTGATCGAGGCCACCGGCCTCTCCCTGCACTACGCCGTCGGACCGCGCCAGGTCACCGTCCTGCGCGAGGTCGACCTGCGCATCGAAGCCGGCACCCGGGTGGCCATCGCCGGCCCGTCCGGTTCCGGCAAGACCTCGCTGATGCTGCTGCTCAGTGGCCTGGAGCGCCCGGCGGCCGGCCGCATCTGCATCGACGGCGTCGACCTCGCCACCCTGGACAACGACGGCCTGGCCGACCTGCGGCGCGAACGCATCGGCATCGTGTTCCAGAGCTTTCACCTGCTGCCCAGCCTGAGCGCACTGGACAACGCCGCCCTGCCCCTGCGCATGGCGGGTGCCAGCGGTGCCCGGGACGCCGCCGCCGACATGCTGCGCCGGGTCGGCCTGGGCGACCGGCTGCACCACCGGCCCAGCCAGCTCTCCGGTGGCGAGCAGCAGCGGGTGGCGATCGCCCGGGCGCTGGTGCACCGGCCGCGCCTGCTGCTGGCCGACGAGCCCACCGGCAACCTGGACGACCACACCGCCGGCGCCGTGCGCGAACTGCTGTTCGGCCTGAACCGCGAACTGGGCACCACCCTGGTGCTGGTGACGCACGACATGGACTTTGCGGCCCGCTGCGACCGCGTGCTGCGCCTGCACGAAGGCCAGCTTCGAGAAACCGCCCCGGAGTCGGCCCATGCCCTTCCTGCTTGAGCTGGCCTGGCGCGACCTGCGCGCCGGTGGTCGCCAGCTGTGGGTGCTGGCCGCCTGCCTGGTGCTGGGGGTGTCGCTGGTGGCGGCCGGCGGCGGGCTTTACCGGCAGGTGGCCGACGGCCTGCGCGACGATGCCCGGCTGCTGTTCGGTGGCGACGTGGAAGTGGCCGCCACCGCGCCGCTGCCCACGGCCGCGCTGGACTGGATGGCGGCGCGCGGCACGGTGTCGCGGGTACTGGAACTGCGCACCATGCTGCGCACCGCCGATGGCCGCGCCCAGCTGGTCGAACTCATGAGCACCGATGCCGCCTACCCCCTGTACGGGGCGGTGGAGCTGGCGCCGGCCATGCCGCTGACCGACGCGCTGGCCCTGCGGGACGGCCTGCACGGCGTGGCGCTGGACGCCGCTCTCGCACTGCGGCTGGGCCTGCAGCCGGGTGACCGGGTGGCGGTGGGCGATGCCGAGCTGCGGGTCGGTGCGGTGGTGCAGCGCCAGCCCGACCGCAGCTTGCGCGCCGACTGGGGTGCCGCCCCGGTGCTGCTGTCCGACGCCGCGCTGCAGGCCACCGGGCTGGTGCAGCCGCTGAGCCGGGTCGACCACCTGCACCGGGTCCGCATGGCGCCGGGCAGTGCCCCCTCGGCCGCCGCCTGGCGCGATGCCTTCATCGCCGCCCACCCCGGCATCGACGCCGAGGTGCGCAGCTTCGACGAGCGCAGCGACCGCATGACCGAGGTGCTCGGCCAGATCGGGTCGGGGCTGCTGCTGATCGGTTTTGCCGCCCTGTTCATCGGCGGACTTGGGGTCTTCAACAGCGTGCAGACCTGGCTGCAGGGCCGCCTGGTGAGCCTGGCGACCCTGCGCGCCGTCGGCCTGCGCAATGGCCGGCTGGCCGCCTTCGTGCTGCTGCAGATCGGGCTGCTGGCCCTGCTGGCCAGCCTGGTCGGGGTGCTGCTGGGCATCGGCGTGGCGGCGGGCGTGGCGCAACTGGCCGCCGAGCGCGCGCCGGTGCGGCTGCTGGTGCAGGGCCTGTGGCAGCCGGCCTTGCTGGCGCTGCTGTTCGGCGTGCTGACCGCCCTCACCTTCTCGCTGCCGGCGCTGGGCCGGGCCCTGTCGGTGTCGCCGGCGGTGCTGTTCCGTGGCGCCGACGCGGCCGCCCTGATGACGCCGGCGCGGGCCCGCTGGCTGACCGCCGGGGCCGGCCTGCTCCTGCTGGTGCTGCTGGTGCTGAGCCTGCCGGACCCCCGGTTCGGCCTGGCCTTCGTGCTGACCATGGGCCTGCTGTTGCTGCTGCTCGACGGCCTGACCCGCCTGCTGCGCCGGGCAGCGGCCCGCTGGCAGCACCACGGGCCGCTGCCGCTGCAGCTGGCCCTGGCCGGCCTGCAGCACCCGCAGTCGCCGTTGCGGACCGCCCTGCTGTCCATGGGCTCGGCCCTGACCCTGATGGTGGCCTGCACGCTGGTGGTGTTCACCTTGCTGCGCACCCTGCAGGACACCGTGCCCGAACAGGCCCCGGCGCTGGTGATGTATGACGTGCAGACCGGACAGATCGACCTGCTGCGCCAGACCCTGCAGACCGAGCCAGACACCACGGTGCGCACCGCCCCGCTGGTGCTGGGCCGGCTGGTGGCCGTGAATGGCCAGGCCCTGCGCGAGGGCGGCGACGCCGACCGCGCGCGCGAGTCGCTCGACGAACACAAGCTGAGCGACCGCAGCGGCAACTTCGACGATGTGCTGATCGACCGCGGCGCCTGGTGGCCCGACGACCACCGGGGTGAGGCGCTGGTGGCCATGGAGGACCGCGAGGCCGACGGCCTGGGCCTGCAGGTGGGCGACCGGCTGCGTTTCGAGATCATGGGCAGCCCGGTGGACGTCACCCTCAGCGCCATCTACAGCCAGCGCCGGCTGCAGTCGCGGCTGTGGCTGGAAGCGATCTTCAGCGACGGCGTGCTCGACCCCTTCATCACCCGCCATGTGGGTGCGGCCTGGATGCCGCCCGGGCAGGCCCTGCAGGCCCAGGACCGGCTGGCCGCGGTGGCGCCCAACATCGCCACCGCCCGCACCGAAGCCCTGCTGCAGGAAAGCCGGCGCCTGCTGGAGCGTGCCGGCAGCGGGCTGGCGGTGGTGGCCGGCGTCTGCCTGGCGGCCAGCCTGCTGGTGCTGGCCAGCGTGGTGGCGGCCAGCCGCAGCCGGCAGGTGTTCGAGGCCACGGTGATGCACGCACTGGGCGCGCGCCATTCGCTGCTGCGCCAGGTGCTGTGGTGGGAATACCTGGTGCTGGCGGCCATCACCGCCGGCCTGGCCTGGCTGGCCGGCAGCCTGTGGGCCACGGTGCTGCTGAAGTGGCAGCTGGACATGACCCCGGCCGGCCTGTACTGGACCGGCGCGGCCACCGTGGTCGGGGTGTGTGCCTTCAGCCTGCTGCTGGGCGGCCGCTACCTGACCGCGCAGTGGCGGCTGAGCCCGGCGCTGCTGCTGCGTTCGGGCGGCTGAAGGCCGGCGCCTGTTCAGCCCTGGTCCACCACCCGGCGGGCCAGCCGCGAAATGGCCTGGAGCAGCTCGGTGCCGGTGTTGGGCTTGTGGATCAGTTCGGCAATGCCGGCCTGCGGTGCGTCGCGGCGCAGCTCCTCGGAGATCAGCCCCGAGGTGATCGCCACCGGCCGCTGCGGGTGCAGGCGGCGCAGCTCGCGCGCCAGCTCCAGCCCGTTGAGCCCCGGCATCATGTAGTCGACCACCGCCAGGTCGTAGTGCACCTTGCCGGTCCGCACATCCTCCAGCGCCTCGTGCGAGCGGGTGTACAGCGTGGCCGGAAAGCCGGCGCGCTGCAGCATGCGCCGCACCAGATCGTTGATCAGCTCGTCGTCGTCCACATACAGGATGTGGCAGAGCTGCCCCTGGGCATCCAGCAGGATCGGCGGCACGCCTTCCTCCACCAGCTCGACCGCCGGCGCGGTGTCGTTGTCGGCGGCGGCGGCCAGCTCCGGATCGGCCGCCCGCAGGATGACCGAGAACACCGAACCGCTGCCCGGCTTGCTCTGCACCGTGATGGCGGCCTGGTGGTCGCGCAGGATGCCGTGCACCACCGCCAGCCCCAGCCCGGTGCCCTCGCCCATGGGCTTGGTGGTGAAGAAGGGCTCGAACAGGCGGGCCATGGTGACGGCGTCCATGCCGCTGCCGTTGTCCTCCACCCGCACGCACACGTTCACCTCCGGCCAGCCCTGCAGATCGGTGACGATGCTGAGCGCCCCCGGGCCGATCAGGGGCTGGGGAATGCCCGGGTGGGGCGTGACGCTGATGCGCATGCGCCCCTGCTCCGGCGAGCTGATGGCCTGCAGGGCGTTGGTGCACAGGTTCATGAACACCTGGTGCAGCTGCGACGGATCGGCCAGCACCGCGGGCGTGTCGGGGTGGAAGCCCACCTCCAGCGCCAGACTCTTGGGCGCGGTGGCCCGCAGCAGCTCGACCGATTCGGCCACCACCGACTGCATCGACACCATGCGGCGGATGGTGGGCGTGCGGCGGCTGAACGACAGGATGCGCTGCACCAGATCCTTGGCGCGGTGGGCGGCCCGCAGGATCTCCTCCAGGCTCTGCAGCACCTCCGGCTGGTCCTGCGCGTCCATCAGGGCCAGCCGGGTGTTGCCCAGAATGGCCGCCAGGATGTTGTTGAAGTCGTGCGCCACGCCTCCGGCCAGCGTGCCCAGGGCTTCGAGCTTCTGCGACTGGCGCAGCTGCGCTTCCAGCGAGGCGCGCTCGTCTTCCTGGCGGCGGATCGGGGTCATGTCGTAGTCGAGGCAGACGAACTCGCCCGGCCGGTCCGGGTATTCCAGCAGCACCACCGTGCCGCGGACCTCCACCGGCGAGCCGTCCTTGCGGTGCAGCCAGCCCTCGAACGGGGTCGATCGCTGGTGCGACAGCAGGATGTCGCCGAACACCCGGCGCCAGTGCGCGCGCCGCTCGGGGGGAATCAGCAGCTCCAGCACGTCGCGGCCCAGCGCCTCTTCCTCGGTGTAGCCGTACATGCGCTCGGAAGCGCGGTTCCAGTAGCTCACCCGCATGTCGGCGCCGAAGCGGTGCACCGCAATGTCTTCCAGCCGGTCGACCAGCATGCGGAAGTTGGTGCGGGTGCTGTCCTGGATCTGCCGCACCCGGCTGCTCTCGGTGATGTCGGTCACCACCGCCACCCAGTGGGTGCAGCCGTTCTCGCCGGGCAGCGGCCGGCCCTTGCCCTTGAGCCAGCGGGTCTGGCCCCGCACATCGCGGATCAGCCACTCCTCGCTCCACACGGTGCCCTGGGCCACCGCCTCGGCCACCGACCGGGTCAGGCGCTGGCGGGTGTCGGGCTCGGCCATGTACCAGATGCGCTTCTCATCGGCCAGGATCGCCGCCGCATCCAGGCCCCAGATGCCCACACAACCCTCGCTGATGTAGACCAGATCGAAGTGGCCGTCCGGCCGCCCCTGATAACGCAGGAAAACACCGTCCACCAGCGTCGCAAAGTCCGCTGCATCGCCGCTGGTCATGCTGCCGAGGTTCATGGGCTGTCCTTGGTGGGCTGAACGTGGAGCCACGGCGCAGATGTTATCGGCTGCGCCGGGCCCGACGCGGGAAGCGGGCCATCCGGGCCGGCTCCCCGATCGGCCTTCAGCGGCGCAGCACGCTCAGCCACTGCCGCTGCTCTTCGGTGAGCGCGGCGTCGGGGGTGAGCATGGCGGTCGAGAGCGCCGTGCGCGCATCGGCTTCGGGCTGGGGCAGCGCTTCGGCCAGCAGCGCATGCAGCAGCTGCGTGGCCTTGCCCAGCGTCTGGCCGTAGAGCTCGAAAATGCCCGACACGCTGACATGCTGCGCCGGGTCGTCGAGCCAGCAGTCGTAGTCGGTGACCAGACCCACGGTGGCGTAGGCCATCTGTGCCTCGCGCGCCAGGAACACCTCGGGCACGTTGGTCATGCCGACCAGATGGCAGCCGGCCTGGCGCAGGAAATGGCTCTCGGCCCGGGTGCCCAGGCGCGGGCCCTCCACACAGGCATAGGTGAGGCCACGGTGCACCGACAGCCCGGCCCGCCCGGCCGCCTGGCCGACCGCATCGACCAGTGCGGCACTCACCGGCCGGGCGGTGGACACATGCGCGGCCACGCCACCGCCGAAGAAGGTGCGCTGCCGGTTGCCCCGGGTCCAGTCGAAGTACTGCTCGGGCATGGCCAGATCGCCGGGCCGGACCTCCAGCGCCAGGCTGCCGACCGCCGAAAAACCCAGCAGCTGGGTGGCGCCGGCCTGCTTGAGCGCAAAGATGTTGGCCCGGTAGTTCACCTCGTGCGGCAGCAGGCGGTGGCCCGAACCGTGGCGGGCCAGGAACAGCACCGGGTTGTTGCCCAGCCGTCC
This sequence comes from Comamonadaceae bacterium, assembly GCA_013823485.1. Lineage (GTDB taxonomy): Bacteria > Pseudomonadota > Gammaproteobacteria > Burkholderiales > Burkholderiaceae_C > Hydrogenophaga. The sequence continues at coordinate 5,908 of PNMF01000009.1, read as the reverse complement.
CTGGAGGACCTCGCCCGAGGGCTCACCGAAGGGCGTCGTCGGCTGCAGCCGGCGTTCGATCTCGAGTCCGGGCAGTTCATAGAGGCCGGTGCCTCCCACGATGGCCAGCATGTTCATGTCTCCTGTCGTACGACTTGATGGGGGTGGTACCGAGGGCCCTCGGCGATGCGCGAAAAATACGACACATGGGCGTCGCTGCCGGCCGGCCAGACCGACAGGAAGCGCTGCTGCACATCGGCGTCGGGCAGCTCGATGGCGATGGCGTCGATGTGGACCGGCCCCACCACGGTGCCGGCCCGGCTGCGACCGGCAGGCGGCGGGGTCAGGGCGACCCGGGTCAGCAGCCCGGCGGTGTCGCCCTGGAAATTGGGCATGCCGGCGGCGCCGTTGTTCAGCACCCAGCGACCGTGCCCACCGGCGTGCGGGCCGATCTGCTGGTACACCGGCAGGCAGGTGTGGCTGCAGGCAAAGGCGTCCACCCCGGCCTGCTCGAACCAGCCGCGCACCGTGTCACGGTGGGCCGGTTCGGCCAGCCGTTCCTGGGCAAAACCCCAGCCGGCCAGCGACTGCGCGTCGCCATGCACGATGCCGATGCGCAGCGGGCCCACCGACGCGCTCGACCACATGGGCAGCGCTTCAAGCTGGCGCCGGTGCGCCGGGGTGGCCACCGTCCAGAGGCGCTGCAGGATCAGGTTGGAGCGGTCGACCACGCCGTCGTCCACCCAGTCGGGGTAGGCGCAGCCGCAGCCGGTGTTGGAGACCGGGTCGTCACGCGCCAGCTCGGTTTCCACGTTGCCGCGCAGGGCCACATGGCGCAGCACCTCGGACTGCACCCGGTCGAAGGTGGCCGGGTCGGCGTCGAACCAGTGGAAGTCGCCGTTGAAGACCAGCTGCTTGCGGCCCGCTTCGGCATCGAACAGGCGCAGCACCTCGCGCAGGGCCAGCTCGTTGCCGTAGAGCCCGCCGACGACATACAGCACCTCCAGCCCGTCGAGCTGCGGCGGCACCGGGTGCCGGAACACGGCCGGGCCGTAGTGATAGGCGATCGGGCAGGTGCGCCCGGGGGCGGTGTGGGCGGTGTGGGCGGTTTGGGCGGTTTGGGCGGTCATGGGTACAGGGCTTTCGACGGCGGTTCGGTGGGGGTCGGGGCGGCAGAGCGGTCGGCTTCGCCGGCATACAGCCGGTGCATGAGATCGGGCGTGAGGTGGCGGTGTTCCACATCGAACACCACCCGCCCGCCCTGCAGGCCGATGACGCGGTCGGCCAGCACCGGCAGCAGCGCCGGGTCGTGGACCACCGTGACCAGCGTGGCCTGGCGGGCCACCGAGAGCAGGGCCTGGCAGACCTGCCGGGTGGCCGAGGGGTCGAGCGCCGAGGTGGGTTCGTCGGCCAGGATCAGTCGGGGCTGTTGCAGCCGCAGCCGGGCCAGGCTGACCTTCTGGCGTTCACCGCCGGAGAGCTGGTCGGCGCGGGCGTGCCGGCGGTGCGCCAGGCCCAGCTCGGCCAGGGCGGCGGCGGCTTCCTCGCGCAGCGGCGGCGGGTACCAGCGCAGCCAGGAACGCCAGAGCGGCATGGCCCCGGGACGCGCCAGCGCACCCAGCACCGCGTTGTCCAGCGCACTGAGCCGGGGCACCAGGTGCAGGCCCTGCATGACCTGTCCGATGTCGGCCCGCAACCGGCGCAACTGCTGCCGGGTCGGGGCCGCTGCGCCGCCGGCCAGACCACGGTCGAGCACGGTCACCTCGCCCCGGGTCACCTGCATGAACCCGCCCAGCACCTTGAGCAGGGTGCTCTTGCCGGCCCCGTTCGGGCCCACCAGCGCCACCCGCTCGCCGGCCTGCACCGACAGCGCGGGCAGCTCCAGCAGCAGGCGCCCGCCGACCTCGACGCGCAAGTCGCGGATGCGGATGACGGGTTGCAAGCGGGCGTCCATCAGAGCAGGGCCTGGCGGATGCGGCGCGACACGGTGTCGAACAGCACGACCAGCGCAATGACCACCAGCAGGATGGTGGCCAGCCGCCCCCACTGGAACAGGCTGACCGCTTCCGAAATCAGCAGCCCCAGGCCGCCGGCGCCGATCAGCCCGAGGATGGTGGAGTCGCGGATGTTGAACTCCCAGACATACAGGTGGTTGCTCACGAACTGCGGCAGCACCGAGGGCCAGACCGCGCTGAAGAACACCTGCGAGGGCGAGGCGCCGGTGGCGCGCACCGCATCGACGGCGCCCATGTCCAGGGTCTCGATGCTCTCGGCATAGAGCTTGCCGTAGGTGCCCATGGAATGCAGCGCGATGGCCAGGATGCCTGCGGTCGGCCCCAGCCCCACGATGCCCACCAGCACCAGACCGAAGACCAGCGTGTGGATGGCGCGGGAGACATCGAGCACCGCCGATGCGGCCCAGGCCAGCGGCCGGGGCGCGTGCAGGTTGCGGGCCGCCAGCAGGCCCAGCGGCAGCGCCAGCACCGCCGCCAGCAGGGAGCCCAGCGTGGCGATCTGGAACGTGGTCCAGGTGGCGCGCGCCAGACCGGCCAGGAAGTCGGCCTCGACCTGCTGGCGGTTCTCGACCCGCAGCAGCGTGCCGTCGTCGCTGCGGTACTCCAGCCGCTCGGGGCCGAACCACAGGTCCAGGAAACTGGGCTGGCCGAATTCCGACAGGGTCTTCAGCAGGTTGCTCCAGGGCTCCCGACCCCACGAGAGTTCGCCCGAGGCCACCAGCGTCAGGCCACAGGCCAGCACCAGCCCGGCATAGACCAGCACCAGCGCAAAAAACCCGGACCGCCCCCGCAGCAGGCGGCGGTCCGGGGTGGTCGGTTCCGGAGCGGCGGCGGCGCTCACTGCCGGGGCGTGAGCTTGCCGGTGGCCAGACCAGCGTCCCGGATCGGCTTGTAGAAGCCGTTCTCGGTGTTGACGAAGCCGGTGTAGTTGGCCGGCAGCAGCTGGGGCTGCGTCTTGAGCAGCGGGCCGACTTCCAGCAGGGCGTCCTGCAGGCGCTTGACGAAGGCCTTGTCCTTGAACAGGGCCGCGCTCACCGCCACCGCATCGTTGGGCAGCGGGTCGGACTGCCAGATGATCTTGCTGCGCTCGGCCCGGATCAGGCCGGCGTCGATCATGGCGGTACGGTTGCGGTTGTAGTCGGCCCCGGCGTCGAGCTGGCCTGCGGTCACCTGGGTCTGGATGGCCTGGTGCTTGGTGTAGAGCACGCGCGAAAAATGCTTTTCCGGGTCGATGCCCTGCTGCATGAAGAAGTGCAGCGGGATCAGGTAACCCGAGGTGGAGCCCTTGTCGCCGAAGGCGAAGGTGCGGCCCTTGCCCTTGGGTCCGGTGAGGTCCTGCACGCTGTTGAGGCCGGAGTCCGGGTGGGTCACGATCATGGCGAAGTACTCGGGCTTGCCCTGGTACAGGATGGTGGAGACCACCTGGGCGTCGGAGAAGTGGTTGGCCAGCACATAGCCCCACGGCCCCATGAGGCCGATGTCGGTCTCGCCGTTGGCCAGGCTCTTGGCCAGCCCTTCCCAGCTGTCGACGGTGCGCAGCTCCACCGGGCGGCCCAGGCGCGCGGCCAGGTGCTGGGCCAGCGGGCGGTAGGTGGCGTCGTTCTTTTCGCGGTCGGGCTGGAACATGCCCACGCCCAGCTTCAGCGGTGCGCCCTGGGCCAGGGCGGCGGGCGACCACAGCGGCAGGGCCAGGGTGGCCACGCTGGCGACGGCGGCCAGGGTCATGCGGCGGCGTGAATGCGTCATGGGGTTTCTCCTTGATGGGCAACGGGTTGAAGGGCGGGCGGGGCAGCAAAGCGGTTGACGAAGGCGCGGTCGATGCGGTCTTTCCAGCGCCAGGCCCAGCGACCCGACAGGCTGAAGCGCCCGCGCGTGGCAATGGCCCGGCCATCGGCGGTGGCCAGCAGCGACAGGAAGCGGGTCTGTGGCGCATAAGCCCGCAGGGCCGTGCCCTGGAGCGAGGCGAGCAGGTTGTCCAGCAGCACCGGCCCCATGCGGACGGCATACACGCCGGCCTTGGGCAGCGGCTGCTGCCAGTGCGCGCAGTCGCCGACCGCGAACACGCGGGGGTGCGAGACCGAGCGCAGGCAGCCGTCGATCTGCACAAAACCTTCCGGACTGACGGCCAGCCGGCCCCGGCGCTGCGGCGTGCGCTGCCAGGCATGGGCCTGCGCACCGGCGGCCCAGAGCAGCAGGTCGCAGGCGGGGGCGGAGCCGGTGGTCCAGCGGGTGCCGGTGCGCACCGCAATGTCCGCCTGCTGCAGGGCGCGCAAGGCCAGGCGCCGGGCGCCCGAGGGGTAGCCGGGCAGCACGGTCGGGCCACGGGTCTGCAGTTCGGCCTGCACCGGCCGGTCCGGCCGCAAGGTGCGCAGGCGGTTCACCACCGCGAGCACCGACTCGACGCCGGCCGCCCCGCCGCCGACCGCCAGCACCCGGAAAGGCTGAAGTTCGGCATCGGTTCCGGCATTGGCCTGCCAGCGCTCCAGCAGCTGGTCGTATCCGGTCTTGAGCTGCGACAGGGGCCGCATCGACAGCACGGTCACCGACGGGTCGCAGGCCGGCGGCACCAGGGTGGAGCCGGTGTTGAGCGACAGGAAGTCGTAGTGCAGGGTCTCGCCGGAGTCCAGCTCCAGGCACTGCCGGTCCGGGTCGAGGCGGTCGATGGCGGCGGGCACCCAGCGCGCGCCAGCCCGTGCACACAGGGCCGGGAAGTCGATGACGATGTCCTGGAAACCGTAGGTGCCGGCCAGCCAGCCCGGCACCATGCCCGAATACGGCGCCATGGCATGGGGCGACACCACCACCAGCTCGACGCCGGGCGGCGCCCGGTCCGGCCAGGCCTTCAGGACCTGGGCATGGGCATGGCCGGCACCGGCCAGCACCAGACGGTGCACCGGCGGGCTGGCGCTCACGCGCCCCCCTTCGCATCGTTCAGGCGCCAGTCGTAGTCGAGGTAGCCGATGGGCACCGGGGTCGAGCGGATGCGGTTCTGGTCGGCTTCGCGGTCGGCCAGCAGGTGCGCATACCGGCCGGCCAGTGCGTTCAGCGAGGCGATGCCCTGGTGACCGAGCCGGAAGTCCTCGCCGTACCAGTCGAAGATGCGGGAGAGCTCCAGCCGTTCGGTCCGGGGGTTCCAGCGGTTGCGCTCGCGGTCGCCCATGAAGCGCTCCATCTGCTCGTCGAGCTGCGCGGCCAGGCGTTCCGGCACGAAGGCTTCCTCGCGCAGCATGGGGCAGCCGATGGAGGCGCAGTTCACCGCAAAGTGGATGCGCGGGTCGTCGTAGACGCCGCGCTTGCGAAGCATCCCGTGCTCGATGCCGTCCAGCGACACCATGTCGCCCAGCAGGTTGATCCAGCGCGGCTTCCAGGGGCTGGACAGCAGGTTGCCCAGGTCCTTGATGGATTCGAGGCGCGGGTAGCGGGTCAGGATCAGCTCGACGGTGAAGGCGTTATAGGCATTGATCAGGAACGCCATCTGCTGCGGCTGGGTGAAGGCGTCGAACTGCGCACGCGACACCGCCGAGAGCTGGCGCAGGTAGTCCTGCAGCTCGCTGCGCTGCGCCAGGAAACCGGCGTAGCGCACCTGCGAACTGCGCGCGCTGCGCTGCAGCACCACATGCCGCTTGAGCAGGCGGGTCCACGCGGCATGGCTGTGGTCGAAGGTCTGTGCGGACACCGGCGGCACCAGCGCGGCGGCACCGCACCACAACAACCAGCGACGTCGATCGATCTTCATGAGCGCTCCCAGGCATGAAAACGTTCCACCCAGGCCAGCAACCGCTGCGGTGCATGGGCCCGCTTCCATTCGCCGGCGGCGTACTTGTTGGCTTCGGACAGGGTGGGGTAGGTGTGGATGGTGCCCAGGATCTTGTTCAGGCCCAGGCCGTGTTTCATGGCCAGCACGTACTCGGCCA
>PNMF01000008.1 GCA_013823485.1 Comamonadaceae bacterium | reverse complement strand
GTTCTTCCCCAGCAAGATGACCGCCGGCACCCTGAAGGCCATGGGCGAGGAGCGCCTGGCCGCGCATGCCCCGCTGGGCCGTCTGGGCGACGACGAAGACCTCAAGGGCCTGACCCTGCTGTACGCCAGTGACGCCGGCAAGCACATCACCGGCCAGTGGCTGGCGGTGGACGGAGGCGTCTCGATCATCACTGGAGGCTGATCGTTTGGAATTCTCTGTCCGCATCCCCTTTGTCGAGCTCCTGGGCTTCGAGCTGCGCCGCATGGAAGGCGGCGAGGCCGAGATCGCCTTCGACCCCGCTGCCGACCACCTGAATTCCTTCGACGTGATCCATGGCGGCGCCAGCATGACGCTGCTCGATGTGGTCATGGCGCACGCAGCCCGCTCGGTGCAGCCCGACATGGGCGCGGTCACGATCGAGATGAAGACCAGCTTCATGCGCGCCGCGCAGGGCCCGGTGGTGGCCCGGGGCAAGCTGCTGCACCGCACCGCCACCATGGCCTTCACCGAAGGCTCGGTCTACAACGCCGCCGGCCAGCTGTGCTGCCACGCCACCGGCACCTTCAAGTTCGTGCCGCGCCTGCCCACCGGACCGGCCAGCGCGAAAGAACTCAACCGGGTGAAGACCGACTGACCCGGTCGGCCGCCCAAGCCCCCCATCCCCTTCACGGAGAACACCATGCCCGCCAACCGCCAGATCCTGCTCGACAACCGCCCCCAGGGCGAGGCCACCGTCTCCAACTTCAAGCTGGTCACCACCGACACGCCGGCCCTGGCCGACGGCCAGGTGCTGGTGCGCCACCATTTCCTGAGCCTGGACCCGTACATGCGCGGTCGCATGAACGACAGCAAGAGCTACGCCGCGTCGCAGCCGCTGGGCGAGGTCATGATCGGCGGCACCGTGGGCGAGGTGGCCGAGTCGAAGCACCCCCGCTACAAGGTCGGTGATCAGGTGGTGGGCATGGGCGGCTGGCAGGAATACAGCGTGGTCGATGCCAACCAGCCCGGTGCGCTGCGCAAGGTCGACACCACCCACGTGCCCCTGAGCCACTACCTGGGCGCGGTCGGCATGCCGGGCGTGACCGCCTGGTATGGCCTGGTGAAGATCATCGAGCCCAAGGCCGGCGAGACGGTGGTGGTGAGTGCCGCCACCGGCGCGGTCGGCAGCGCCTTTGCTGCGCTGGCCAAGGCCCGTGGCTGCCGCGTGGTCGGCATTGCCGGCGGCCCGGACAAGTGCGCCTACGCGGTCAACGAGCTGCATTTCGATGCCTGCATCGACTACAAGCTGCACAAGGACATGTACACGCTCGCCAAGGCCCTGAAAGAGGCCTGCCCGAACGGTATCGACGGCTACTTCGAGAACGTGGGCGGCATGGTGCTGGACGCGGTGCTGCTGCGCATGAACGCCTTCGGGCGGATCGCCGTGTGCGGAATGATCGCCGGCTACGACGGTGCCCCGCTGCCCATGGCCAACCCGGCGCTGATCCTGGTCAACCGCCTGAAGGTGCAGGGCTTCATCGTCAGCGAACACATGGAAGTCTGGCCCGAGGCTCTGACCGAGCTCGGCACCCTGGTGGCCACCGGCCAGCTCCGCCCGCGCGAGACCGTGGCCCAGGGCATCGAGTCGGCGCCGGAAGCGTTCATGGGCCTGCTGCGCGGCCGCAACTTCGGCAAGCAGCTGGTCAAGCTGATCTGAGGTCTGCCGTGGCGGCCACGCACCAGGTCTTCAACCAGCCGCTGCCGCTGACGGACACCGACCTGTTCGAGGTGCAGCGGCCGCTGCAGGCCGCCCTGGCGCTGCATGCCCCCGGTCTGGACCTGACCCCGCTGCGCGAGCTCGGCCGGCTCGCCGGCAGCGCCGACATGCAGCAGCACGCCCGGCTGGCCAATACCCACCCGCCGCAGCTGCGCACCCACAGCCGTGTCGGCCACCGGATCGACGAGGTGGAGTTCCACCCCTCGTACCACGCGCTCATGGCGGCAGCCACCGGCGCCGGCCTGCACGGCAGTGCCTTCGGCGCCGAAGCACAGGCCACCGGCCATGCCCACCTGCAACGGGCGGCCGGCTTCATGCTGTTCACCGAGCTGGAGCCCTCCATCCTGTGCCCCATCTCCATGACCTATGCGGTCACGCCGGCACTGCAGGGCAACCCCGCGCTGTACGCCGACTGGGGGCCGGGGCTGACCCGCCGCGCCTACGACCCGGCGCTCAAGCCCTGGCATGCCAAAGCCGGCCTGACCATGGGCATGGGCATGACCGAGAAGCAGGGCGGCTCGGACGTGCGGGCCAACACCACCCGGGCCGAACCCGATGGCAGCGATGCCTGGGGTTCCCGCTGGCGCATCACCGGGCACAAGTGGTTTTTTTCCGCCCCGATGTGCGATGCCTTTCTGGTGCTGGCCCAGACGCCGGGCGGGCTGTCCTGCTTTTTCCTGCCGCGCGTGCTGCCCGACTGGGCCGGTGGCGGCCTGAATGCACTGCACATCCAGCGCCTGAAGGACAAGCTGGGCAACCAGGCCAACGCGAGTTCCGAGGTGGAGTTCCACGGCGCCTGCGCCTGGCTGGTGGGCGAGGAGGGGCGGGGCATTCCGCAGATTCTGGCCATGGGCACCCTGACCCGGCTCGATTGCGCCCTGGGCACCGCCGGCCTGATGCGCCAGGCGCTCAGCCTGGCCCTGCACCACACCACCCAGCGCAAGGCCTTCGGCAAATACCTGATCGATCAGCCGCTGATGAAGAACGTGCTGGCCGACCTGGCGCTGGAGTCGGAAGCGGCCACCGCGCTGGCCCTGCGGCTGGCCCACAGCTTCGATCGGCCGGACGATCCGCACGAGCAGGTCATGTCGCGCCTGCTCACGCCGGTGGCCAAGTTCTGGGTCTGCAAGCGGGGCAGCCATTTTGCGCAGGAGGCCATGGAATGCCTCGGCGGCAACGGCTATGTGGAGGAGGGCGGCGAAGGCGTCATGGCCCGCATCTACCGCGAGATGCCGCTGAACTCCATCTGGGAAGGGGCAGGCAACATCATGGCGCTGGACCTGCTGCGGGCTTTGCGCAAGGCCGATGCGGCCGCCGCCCTGGCGCAGGAACTGGCCCCGGCCAAGGGAATGCACCCGGCGCTGGACCGGCTGGCCGCGCAGCTGCCGCTGCGGGTGGAAGAGATGGCCACCGAAATGGAAGCCCGCCGTCTGGCCCAGGACGTGGCGCTGGCGGTCCAGGCCGCCCTGCTGGCCCGCACCGCACCGCTGGCGGTGTTCGCGGCCTTCTGCGATTCGCGCATCGGCGGCCACTGGGGCTACAGCTTCGGTTCCCTGAACGCCGCCACCGCCTTCGATGCCATCATCGACCGGGCCCGCCCCCACTGACCACGAGCTGGAGACCCCCATGTCCGACCTGATCCTGCACCACTACCCCACGTCGCCGTTTTCCGAGAAGGTGCGGCTGATCCTCGGCCACAAGGGCCTTGCCTGGAAGAGCGTGCACATCCCGCGCATCATGCCCAAGCCGGACGTGCTGGCCCTCACCGGCGGCTACCGCCGCACCCCCTTCCTGCAGATCGGCGCCGACATCTACTGCGACAGCGCCCTGATCGCCGAGGTGCTGGACCACCGCCAGCCGGAGCCGCCGCTGTACCCGGCCCATGCCCGCGGCCTGTCGCGCGTGCTGGCCCAGTGGGCCGACGGCACGCTGTTCTGGGCCGCCATGGGCCACAACCTCAGCCCCAAGGGCGCGGCCGCGCTGTTCGCCGGCCAGCCGCCGGAGGCCGCAGCCGCCTTCGCCGCCGACCGGGGCGCCATGCGCACCAACATGACCGTGCTGCGTCCGAGCGACGCCACCTCGGCCTACCGCAGCTACCTGCGCCGGCTCTCCAGCATGCTGGACGACCAGCCCTTCCTGCTGGGCTCGACCCCCTGCATCGCCGACTTCGCCGCCTACCACCCGTTGTGGTTCAGCCGGGTGGTGAACCCGGCCATGGCCGGCGTGCTGGACGCCACCCCCGACGTGCTGGAATGGATGGACCGCATGGCCGCCATCGGCCATGGCCGCCCCGAGACCCTGGGCTCGGCCGATGCCATCGCGCTGGCCCGGGCCAGCCAGCCCGCCGCCCTGACCGACGAAGCCTTCCAGGACGACCACGGCATGGCCCTGGGCACCCGCGTGACGGTGGCGCCCGAGGCCTTCGGCACCGAACCCACCGAGGGCATCCTGCGCGCCGCCACCCGCACCCGTTACACGCTGGAGCGCACCGACGAGCGCGCCGGCACGGTGCATGTGCACTTCCCCCGGGTGGGGTTCTCGCTGAAGGAAGTGAAGGCTTGAGCCGCACCGATTCCGTTGCGTTGCGCTGGCGCTGCCTGCCGTTCGGTGCCCTGCAGCCGGCCACGCTCTACGCCGTGCTGCGGCTGCGCAGCGAGGTGTTCGTGGTGGAGCAGCGTTGCGTCTTCCAGGACATGGACGGGGCCGATGCCGACTGCATGCACCTGCTGGGCGAGCAGCGCGCCCCGGCGGGTGGCACGCCGGTGCTGCGGGCCTATGCGCGCCTGGTGCCGGCCGGCCTGAAGTTCGCCGAGGCCAGCATCGGCCGGGTGGTGAGCGACCCGGCCCTGCGGGGCACCGGCGTCGGCCACACCCTGATGGCGCAGGCGGTGCAGGTGCTGCAGTCGCTCTGGGGCGCGCAGCCGATCCGCATCGGTGCGCAGGCACACCTGCAAGGTTTTTACCGGCGCCACGGTTTCGAGACCGCCGGCCCGATCTACGACGAAGACGGCATCGACCATGTCGAGATGCTGCGCCCCTGACACCCCCCACCCCGAAGGAGACATTCCATGATCCAGGACTTTGCCGGCCGCACCGCCGTGCTCACCGGCGCCGGCTCCGGCTTCGGCCTCGAATGCGCCCGCATCGGCGCCCGGCGCGGCATGAAGCTGGTGCTGGTGGACGTGCAGCAGGACGCACTCGACCGCGCCGCCGCCGAACTCACCGCCGCTGGTGCCGAGGTCATGGCGCGCCGGGTCGATGTGTCGAGCGCCGCCGAGATGGAGGCGCTCGCCCTTGAGGTGGTGCAGCGTTTCGGCGCACCGCACTTCGTCTTCAACAACGCCGGCGTCGGCTCCGGCGGCCTGGTCTGGGAGAACTCGGTGCGCGACTGGGAATGGGTGCTGGGCGTGAACCTGTGGGGCGTGATCCACGGCGTGCGGCTGTTCACCCCGCACATGCTGGCCGCGGCCGAGGCCGACCCGGCCTGGCGTGGGCACATCGTCAACACCGCCAGCATGGCCGGCCTGCTGACGCCGCCCAACATGGGCATCTACAACGTGAGCAAGCACGCGGTGGTCAGTCTGACCGAAACCCTCTACCAGGATCTGCGGCTGGTGTCGGACCAGGTCAGCGCCAGCGTGCTGTGCCCGTACTTCGTGCCCACCGGCATCAGCCAGAGCCACCGCAACCGGCCGGGCGACATGGCCACCGAAAAACCCACCCGCAGCCAGCTGATCGGTCAGGCCATGAGCGACAAGGCGGTGAGCTCGGGCAAGGTCACGGCGGCAGAGGTGGCGGCCATGGTGTTCGACGCCATCGAGGCCGACCGTTTCTACATCTTCAGCCACCCGCGCGCGCTGGGGAATGTCCGCGCGCGCATGGAAGGCATCGTCAACGCCACCAACCCGGTCGATCCGTTCCTGGAGCGGCCCGAGATCGGCGAGCAGCTGCGGGCGGCGTTGCGCAAGGGCTGAGCCGCGCCATGCCAGCACTCAGGCTGGTCGAAAGATCGGAAAGCGCCAACCGTTGCTTGTTGCTTGAAGCAGGCGCTGCCAGTTCGGATCGGTGGCCACCGTGTGTGGATGTGCTTCAAGGCCGCCAGCTCTGGTGGACAAGATCGCTGACTGCCCCCTTGGTCTGACGGATGGGCGTTCGGGAGAAAAAGTCGGATTCCCCAGGCGACTGGCTGTTCACTGGCAGCACGGCCAGAAACTTGCCCGCGAGACCATCCACGTTGCCGGTTCGTGTCTCCCACATCTTCAGAAACTGCGCCCGACTGTAAGTACGGTTGCCCAGCGACGGGTCGGCCAGCCAGACCGTATCTGCGTCTATTCCTCGCAGCACGGTGAAATGGTCATTGGCGCGGTGCTTTACATACAGGATCACCGGCACCTTGAGACGGGTGAGCTGCTCCCAGGTGGCTGCGAATCCTTGTGCCTTGAAGCCAAATTGCGGCAGGGCCCGGGCCATGTCTGCAAAGCTGGCACGTCCGTCGCCCTTGTCCATCGCCTTGAGCAGATCGGCTTCGGTCAGGTTCTGGGCGTAATGGCCATTCAGCAAGGTGGCCAATGAAGCTGCACCGCAGGAGAAGTCCAGCGCCTGCTTCACGACACGTGCATCTTTGAGCGTTTTCCATGGTCTGACCCTGACCGGGACGGGCCCTGACATTGTCGATATCTCCGAACGGTACCGATTCCGGTCGGTTTCAGCGGATGTTCTCCGCTCGCTGTCTGCCACGGCAGTGGTCGTCGCGCTGACGGCTGCAAGCAAGGTCGAGCAACTCAATACTGTCTTGATGGCAGAGTTGAGTTTCATGGTTCGCCGAAGCTCCTGTTTCATCGTCAAAGGAATCGATGATCGAAAGCTGTAGCGATCGACAAATATTCATCTGCATCCATTCTTCAAGCTGCCGCCAAATCGTTGGTCTGGTGCTGTCGCTCAGATGGATTTTTTGGCCAGCCAGTAGAAATACACAAAAGCTGCCAGCCCCGTTAATCCCATCCCCAGGGAGGTCACAACGATAGTTGCCACTGATGCTGTCTCTGCCAGCAGGTGATGAATGATGCCGAGTGAGGCAGAAACCAGGAATGCCGACAGTCCATGGCTCCATCTATGCCCATTTCTTGCAGCATACCGTTTTCCTATTCCGCCAACCAGAAAGATCGATGCACAGATAAGAAAAGGGAGAAAAAATACCTGTAGATTTTCCACGGACAGGCTCCTGGTGCCAGGAGGTGTGATGCAGTTTGATCAGGCCCCCTGGATTTCAATCGTCTTATCTATACCAACCGGCGGCGCCCACTGTGCCCAGTGTGTATGAGCCCACGGCGCCGAATGCTGCCAAAGGAATCGTGGAGCTGTAGAAGCCCGCCGTTGCACCGCTTCCAAAAGCTGTCCCGGCTCCCCCCCACGACCATTGGGATTGCGGCGTTGTCCACAGATAGGTGGTTGCTCCCAATGCTCCGCCACCCGCTGTCCATGCGACGGTGTTCCACAACCATGCTCCTTCCGTGTCCTTCATTTCCTGTGGGGACAGAATCGCAATTTCGGTCTTGGATGCAGTTTGATCGAAGATTTGATGGGTTTCAGCCTGGCTGAACTCGACCATCGGATTGCCGTGAGATGCCGGATTCAGTTCTGTTGCAGGCGTGGCCGTGGTGGACAGGGCCGCCAACAATGCCAGCAGGACGGTCGGCAGTTTCGAATTGATCACTTGGGTTCCTTGTTGATGGGAAAAAGTCTCAAACTGGTTCTGAGACACTTCTGTTGGCAACATGCATTCATGTCCGCCGCGAGATCGATCGGGCAAAGCGCTGTTTGCCTGATTTCTGCCGAGGTGGCTTGGCTTCCTCAGACCTTGGCAGTCAAAAGGTGTGAATCCAGTTCACGCGAAACTCCGCTCCGCTGCGGCCCGATGCGTTGAATTTCATGGAGGTATTCACGGAGCTGCCCTTGTTCAGTCCGAAGCCCACCCCCATCAGGATGTCGGTGGATGTCCTGTTGAAGCCTCGAGCGAGGCCGTCGATGCGGTCCGCCAGGCGTCGTGTCCACTGAAAACCCGTGGACAGGGTGATGCGGTCATTGGCCGCGAAGGCCACCCCCGGGTTGAGCAGCAACAGATTGCCGGGCTTGAGTTCGGTGCTGCCATCGGTGCGGGTCCGGTTCATCCGGTAGGCGGCTGTCAGGGAAAGCACCACGGGGTCGACGGCTTTGTAGGTGGTCAGGCCGAAGAGAGCTGACCGGAATGCGACGGCACTGCGTTGTTGCTGCTCATGGAGGGCCAACTCGGCGAAACCCAGAAGCGCAGGTGTCTGGTTGTCCGGCTTTATCTGCACATTCACCCCTGCCCATGCGTCTACAACGCCCGAATCTGAGTGGGTGCTCGATGCACCTTGAAAGCTGCCGCGCTGGCGAGTCGCCATGGCGCTAGCGCGTGTGTAGATCTCGACGCTCTGGCTGATCCCGTACCGGAGGCCCGCCGTCAGCACGGTCGTGTCGCTGTTGGTGAGTTCCTCACCCACCCTCGTGGGCAGCGTCACGAAGGTGGCTGGTCCGGTTTGAACCGTGATCGGGTCACCTGCCACCAGGTGTTGCCGTTCGAGGTTGGCGTAGCTGACTGCAATGTCAGCCCTGAGCTGACCTTTGTCCGTGAGCAGGTTCTCGACAGCGAGCGGGAGGTCGGCTCGGGCGGCGGAACACAGAAGCACGGAGATCAGGAGCAAGGGCCTGCTGGGGTGCATGAACAGCTTTCAATGGATTAAAAAGTAATCCAAAAGTATCTGTTCATGGTGCCTGGTCGGTCAATGAAGCTTGACCGAGAGGCGGGGTTTCACATCACGAAACCGTGATGGGATCTGAGTCAACCGAAATTGAAGGCTTGTTCAGGGGCCGGTGATCTGCCCGCGCCAGCGCGGCGGCACCAGATCGCTCAGGGGCGTGGGCTCCCGCTGCCATGGGCTGGCAGCGGCTGCGCGCGAGGTGCCCACGCCGGCGGTGCCGGGCTCGATCTGGCTGAGCTGGCGCATCCAGGTGAAGTCGACCTGGCCGTCGGCGGTGGGACGGGAGTAGATGAGGGCCAGCATCTGGCGGGCCGCCGTGTTGCCCTGGGCCTCGGCCTGTCGGTACAGGCGGATGGCTTCGGTGTAGTTGGCGGGAACGCCGTTGCCCTGGTGGAACCGGCGCGCCAGGGCATAGGCCTCGTCGGCGCCGACCGGACGGCCCGGCAGCACGATGGTGTTGTCCATGCCGAGCAGCGTGACGCCGTTGCCGGGCGGCGTTGGATCGGCCGGCACCGTAGGGGCAGGGCCGGCCCGAAGGCGATCTTCTAGCAGGCGCGCATTGGCCGCGGCGGCGGGCAGTGAAGGCGCCAGTCCCTTCAGACCCGCCAGTGCTTCGCGTTCGCGGTTGCCGCTGGCCTGTTCCAGCGCGAGTTCGAGCCGGGCATGCGGGTTGCCGCCCCGGGCGGCGCGTTGCAGCAGCTCGCGGGCAGCGGCTTCGGCCTGCGCGCCGGCCGAGCCGTCCAGCACCGGGGCACGCTGGCGTTGCAGCCATTCCAGATGGGCCGCGCGGGCGGCATCGGTGCGGCGCAGGCTGGCCAATGCCTGGCGGGCCTGTGCTGCGTCGGGCGTGGCGCCGCAGCCGTCGATGGCACACCAGGCCACGCCGGCCGGTGCCAGGCGGGCGCCCAGTTGCTGCGCCCGCTCGAACCAGAAACGCGCCTGGGTGTCGTCGCGCGGTACCGAGGCGCCATGGAGGGAGAGCAGGCCCAGCAGCCAGGCGGCTTCGGCCGCGTCGGTGCGGGCCTTGCCGCGCAGGCTGGCCAGCGGTTGCGAGGCCTGCGTCTGCAGGCGGGCCAGTTCGGTGCCCAGCTCAGGGCGCAGGCCTGGCAACTGACTGGCCAGCGCGGGTTCGATGACCGGGGCCGGGTCAAAGACCGGGGCACCGGTGGCCCGGGTCTGGGCCAGCGCCGCTCCGCTGCCCGAGGCCAGCGCGACCAGCAGGAGGGTCAGCGGCGCGATGGAGCGCTTGCGGGGCAGCGCAGGCTGGGTCATCGCGCGGGTGTTGCAGGTGCTGCGGGTGCAGCCGAGGCTGCAGGGGCTTGAGCTGCCGGGGCCGGTGCGGTGGCCGGCGCTGCAGCGGCCGCCGGGCGGCGCGGACCCACGGTCCAGTTCACCCGGCCCAGGCTGACCGCATCGGCGCCGACCGCATCGGTGTAGGCCTTGGCCACGGCGTCCAGTCCGCGGAACTCCGGCATCGGCCGCAGGGCGGCGCCTTGCAGCGGGGCGGGCAGCTTGGCGGTCACGTCCTCGCCGGTGGCGGCGCAGAGCACGCCTTCCTGGCCGGGAGCGGTGGTGGCCAGCACGAAACCGGGGTTCGGGCTCATCCAGTCGGGAATGCGCACCGCCTGGTTGCCGGGGACCACGGCCTGGGTGGCGATGGGGTTGGGGATCAGCCGCATCACGTTACCGCCGGAGTCCGACAGGTAGCAGGCCATGTGCGACGCCTGCGACACGGTGGCCGACAGGAAAACCTGCTCACCCACCTCGAACACCGAGCGGCCGAGCAGCACGTTCTCGATCTGCAGGTCGATGGTGCGGGCCGGGGTGCGGGCACCATAGGCCAAGCCCGAAGAAGGAATTGGCAGCTCGGGGTCATCCAGCGGCTGCACCGGAGTCGGGTCCTGGCTCATCCAGCCGTAACGGGTCAGCTGGCCGTCGGCATCGAGCGCCACGAAATCGCGCAGCACGCGCTCATAGGTGGGGAAATTCACCGTGCCGGTGACGACCATGCGGTTGTCGGCCTGGAAACGGGCCAGGGCGCGGCGGAAGGCGAGGCTGTTCACCGGCGGGGTCGCTTCACCGCCCGGCAGGTAGCCCTTGGCCACCAGCGAACGGCGCACCAGGCCCTGGTGCACCTTGTCGCCACCTTCGTCGTACCAGTCGCGCAGCTGGCGCTGGAAGTCGGGGTGGTTCTGCTCCAGGGTCAGGCATTGCCAGTAGGGCACGCGGGCCCATTTGCCGACCAGTTCGATCATGGCCAGTTCGACCAGCGTGCGGATGGCCGCGCCGGTGCCCTGCGCGTAGTCGCGGCCGACGTTGAACTGCAGGCCGTAGTCGCCGATGCGGCCGGCCACGTCCAGGCCCTGACCGCCGGTGCCGATGATCACCTCGTTGGCCGAGTCCATGCCCGGAATCAGCGTGCGCGAGCGGAAATCGCCCAGGTGCAGCTCCAGGCCCACCACGGTGACGTTGCGGTCGCGGCTGTAACCGGTTTCCAGGCGCGAGGCCGAGGTGCCGGCGTCGAACCGGTTGCTCAGCACGTTCTGGTCGACGAAGGCGACCGCGCCCGAGAT
Source organism: Comamonadaceae bacterium (assembly GCA_013823485.1). Lineage (GTDB taxonomy): Bacteria > Pseudomonadota > Gammaproteobacteria > Burkholderiales > Burkholderiaceae_C > Hydrogenophaga. The sequence continues at coordinate 37,051 of PNMF01000008.1, read as the reverse complement.
GTAGAGCGACGGTCGCTGCAGCTGGATCTGGTTGTTGTTGAGCAGGATGGTGGTCAGGTTCTGCACCGTGTCCTGGCGGGCGATGTCGACCTCGTAGTCCACATACCGGAAGGCATTGCTCAGGCGCGACATCTGCGAGAGCGCCGTGATGATCATCTCTTTCGTTGCCACCGGCACCCGCAGCGAGGCGTCGGGGATCAGCTTGCTGGTGACCAAGGTGGTGGTGATGTTGGCCTCGCGCAGCATCTGGTCCATGCACATCAGCGAGTCCGAGAAGCTGGAGACCGATCGCACCGGGCGCACGGTCGGGCGGGACGCCGCATTGCCGTAGCTCTGGTATTGGGCGTCCTTGCGCGGATCCATCGGCGTGGCGCAGCCGGCGAGCACCAGCACGGTGGACAGGCAGGCCATCCCGAGCCAGCGGCTCATCGGGTAGCGGGGTGCAGGCGAGGCGAGGGCGGTCATGGCGATGCTCAGTTGCAGATGTTCACCAGGTCGCCGCGCAGCACGACGATCTGGTCCTGGGCCTGGGCCCCGAAGCGGTTGGCGGCATTGGTGGTCTGGGTGGCGATTTCCTGCGTGCAGGATCGACGGAAACCATCAGTCGTGGCCGTGGTGACCACGTCGGCGTCGGTGTAGATGCCGTCGGTGTTGGCGGAATAGGCCTTGGCGGTGTACCGCGACACCTTGGCGCGCATCCAGGCCGGCATCTGGGCCGACTGATCCAGACCGGTCGACTTGGGTTGGTTGTTCAGCGGCAGGCCGGTGGGCGAAACGCGTTTGGTCAGCACCAGCGGGTCCTCCCCGGGGGCCGACTGGGCCCAGGCCGATGCGCCGAGGGTGCACAAAAGACCGATGGCCAGCGCGCGCAGTGAGGCGGCCGGCCGGCGGGAGACGAGGGTTGCACGGGCGATGGTGGTTCGCGACATGACTTTCTCCAGTGCGACTGTGATTGCGCGAAACAAAACCCACCGGGTCGCTGCCGTCGGCAGCCACACCGGTGGGTCAGACCGATCAGCGGCAGGTCGAGCAGCTGGTGTTGGTCGACACGTTCTGCACGGCGGTGGCGCCGAAGGCAGCCTTGTTGATCAGAGCCGACTTGGAAGCGGCCACGATCTGGAGGGAAGCGGCGTCGATTTCGACATTGCCGACGTTGGAGGCCAGGTTCTGGCGGGCTTCGCCACCCAGGGCGGCGTTCATCACCAGGCTGCGCTCGGCGGCCACCAGCTGCAGCTGCTTGCCGCTCACGTCGACGTTGCCGGCGTTGGTGGCGATGTTCTGCACTGCGGTGCCGGCCAGGGCAGCGTTGATCACGGCGGTGTTCACCAGCACCGTGGCCTGGATGGAGGGATCGTTGATCTCAGGACCCTGGCTGCTCGGCTGGGTGGCGAAAGCGGCGGTTGCGCTGAAGGCGAGGGCGATGAGGGCAAACTTTTTCATGGTGGACTCCTGGGTTGGTCTGGTCAGGGACCGGTCCGGGCACCATGCCCGTCCGGCAGACCTGCCAGCTCTGGCCTCCGGTGTTTTTGTTTCGGAGACCTTGCTGACTGGCCTGGGATGAAGTGTGAGATTTTGTTCAAATGTTTCCAATCGTTGCAGTCGCGTAGTTCGTTTGGCGTAGTTTCAAGCCGGTCTGGTTGATACTGGAGTACCCATTTACTCGGGCCAGCATCAGTGCATTGCTCGCAACAAGATAGCAAGTAGTTCTAAATGCTGTAGTAGTTACCAGTTGTAACTTTGGAATCCAGTTGAAACAATCCTCTGCAAAATGCGGTCCGGGGTATCAATAAACTATCGACTGACGCCAAAAAAGCGCTTTTTGTTAGTCACAAGGTATGCATGAGGGCCAGCCAAGTTGCTGCCTCCGGTTCATCAACAACACGAGGAGATCTCCATGTTCGCCACCGACGAAGCCGCCGCCACCCGCCCGGCCCCGCGTGAGGGTGCGCCGTGGCCGGGCCATCTGGTCGGCCAGGCCGGTCAACCGGTGCGCGTGCTGCTGGTCGACGATGACGCCCACCTGCGCCGGGTGGTGGCCGGCGAACTGCTGGCCGATCCGCGCATCGAGCTGGTGGGGCAGGCGCAGAGCCTGCGCGAAGCACGCGCCATGGCGGGGCGCCAGCCATTCGATGTGCTGCTGGTCGACCTGAACCTGGGCGACGGCAGCGGCTTCAGCCTGATCGAGCAGGTGCGGCAGAAAAATCCGCTGGTGGAAGTGGTCGTCATCTCGGCTCTGGCCGATGACCAGCACGCCCTGCACGCTTTCGAGCTCGGGGCCATGGGCTATCTGCTCAAGCACGACTGCTTCGGCAACTTTGCCCAGGCGGTGCTGCAGGTGGTCAATGGTGGTGCGGCCATCACGCCGGCGCTGGCCCGGCGTCTGATCCAGCGGCTCGATGCCCGTCCGGTCGGTGCGGCTGCGGCCCCCCGGACCGCCTGCGAGTCGCTGTCGGACCGTGAGCGCGAGGTCCTGAAGATGGTGGCAGCCGGCTACACCAACCCGGAAATCGGCGAACGCCTGGCCATCAGCGCGCTGACCGTCAACGCGCACATCCGCAACATCAACCGCAAGCTCCAGGTGCGCTCGCGGGCGCAGGCGGTCGGGCGGGCCATGGAACGCGGGCTGCTTTGAAACTGCCGCTGCTGTCCACGGTCCACCGGGGACCCTGGCCAGGCCCGCACATCTGGCTGCTGGCGCTCACCGGGCTGCTGGTCACCATGGCCGTCGCCCGCGTGCTGCACTGGCGCTGGAACGTGACGGAGGGGATGCTCGAAGAGGTGGTGCTGGACGTCGCACTGGCGGTCATCGTGATCGCCGCGCTGTCGGTGGGTGCCTTCACGCAGGGCCTGGGGCGGTGGGTGGTGAGCCCGCCGCAGCCGCCGACGCGCAACGGCGCCGTCGACCGCACCTTCGCTGCCTTGCTGCTGGTGGTGCTGGCCTTCAGCCTGCTGGTGCGCTGGTGGTTGCCGGAACAACCCATCGTGGCCCGGGTGCTGAACGCCGCCGGCTACCAGCTCATGCTGCTGGCCAGCTGCCTGTTCCTGCTGCAGTCCACCCGGGTGCCGCTGCCGGGCTCATCGGGTCTGGCGGTCGGGCAGTGCCTGCTGGGTGTGCTGCTGGCGTTGCTGGGGCTGGTGGACCCGAGCGTCCACGACAACTGCCTGGCTGCCTGGCGCATCGCCAATGCGCTGTTGCTGGGTCTGCTGTACGGGCTTCTGGTGCGGCACGTGTTCCGGCAGTTCGAGCTGGCGGGCGGTCTGGTGCTGGTGGTGGGGCTGATTGCGCTGGGTGTGGCACTGAACGATCTGCTGCTGCCCGACCTGACCCTGCTGCGCATCGGCCTGACGCACAGCATGCTGGGTGTCTGCATGTTCATGTTGTGGCTGCTGGTGACCGAGCGGGTGCGCCTGCCGGTGGCGGCGCCACCGCCCGAGCCGGCGGCGGTGTCGGACCAGCGTGTCGATCAGGAACGCAAGCGCCTGGCCCGTGAACTGCACGATGGGGTGGGGGCGCATCTGGTCAACATCCTGTCCGGCCTGGACCGCAGCCACCCGGACCACCAGGCGCTGGCCCGCGCTCTGGAGGAGTGCCTGTTCGAGGTCAAGAACGTCGTGGACGTGATGGACTCGGCCGACGAGTCGGTCATCGACGGTCTGGGCCAGCTGCGTTTTCGCCTGCGGCCGACGCTGGAGCGCATGGGCATCGAGCTGGCCTGGCGGGTCGATTTCGACGGCCCGCTGGAAGAGGTGCGCGGCGAGGTGCGGCATGAGGTGCTGCGGATTGCCCACGAGGCGCTGGCCAACGCCATCAAGCACGCCGGGGCCAGCCGCATCGAGCTGATGTGCCGTTTTGACGAAGAGGCGAGGGCGCTCCTGCTGGAGGTGCGGGATGACGGTTGCGGTTTCGCCTCGACCCGGGCGGTGCTGCGCGGCAAGGGCGTGAGCGGCATGCGCCGGCGGGCGGTCGGCATCGGTGGCCGGCTGCGGCTGGCGGCCGATCCGGGGCACGGTACCCGGGTCGTACTCACGGTGCCCCTGGCCCTGCCATCGCCGAGCGGTTGAAATTCATGCTTCTTGTTACATCAGAGGGCCTTCGGGCCCTCTTTTTTTGGTCCGGGTAGTACCTGGGTGGTAGTGCAATTACACAACGTTACAAAAGATACAGGCAGAAATGTAATCCCATAGTCCGCATCAAGTGCTCGCTGTTAGCCGTTGATTTTCCTGAGGATTATTTTTTTGGGCTTGTATCAAGATGTGTAAAACGTCACCTCAAGAAGCGGCTTTTGAGTATTCATTAGGTAACAAATCTGGGTATTGAGTAGTCCTTGAGTAGTACGGACACTGCGATCCAACGCGAAACAAATGGACACATAAACCCCCTTCGCGTCCGTTCAGCCAGTGCACCCATTCACCCAGGAGTCCGCCATGTCCTTCCATCTGAACCTCGACGACATCACCCGCATCCTCTCGCACATCCAGATCGCCGAGCGGCATGTGGATTCCAACTACGGCGCGCTGACCGATGCACAGGGCAACCCCCTGGGCAACCTGGTGCCGTTCGGTCTGCGCACGGTGAGCGGCCAGTACAACAACCTGGTCAACACCATGTACGGCTCGTCGGACCAGATCATGCCGCGCCTGCTGAACCCGGACTTCGATGTGGCCGAACTGTCGCCGCCGCGGCCACTGCCCACAGGCGGCATGAGCACTCCGGTGCAGACGTCATATGCCCAGACCGCCGGCAGCGTCTATGACTCGCAGCCGCGCATCATCAGCAACCTGATTTCGGACCAGACCGACAACAACCCGGCCGCCCTCGTTGCGGCCTTCACCGCTCTGGGCTCGACCGACCCGTACGGTGACGCGCAGAAATACATCGACGCCCGCCAGGCCGTCATCGATGCCAAAGCCGACCTGGCCGCCCTGCAGGCCGCCAGCGGCAGCACCGCCAACATTCCCGCGCTGCAGGCCGCTGCCACGGCGGCCGCCGCCGAGGCAGCCCAGGCGGCACAGGCAGCGGCCACCGCCCAGGCCACGGCCAACACCCTGACCCAGACCGCCACCGCCGAGGCGGGCGACCTGACCGCCGCCCAGCAGCGCCTGGCCGCTGCCCAGACCGCAGACGCGGCCGCCGATGCCACCACCGACGCCGCCTTCGCCACCAAGCAGGCCGCACTGGCCGCCGTGGCCCCGAAGCAGGCCGCTTACGCCGCCGCCGTGGCCGACCGCACGACCGCACTGGAGGCTTATGTCGATGCCGCCCTGCACGCCAACGCCAAGAAGGCCGACCTGACCGCCGCCAAGGCCAACCAGAGCACGATGACCCCTGAGCAGGCTGCTGCTTACCAGGGCCACATCGATTTCCTGCAGGCCGCCTTCGACGCTGCCGACCTGCTGCGTCTGGAAAAGCTGGCCCTGTTCTCCAGCGCCGCCTCCGCCGCCGAGGTGGCCTTCGTCGAGTTGAGCAGCGCCCAGGCCGCCGTGGTCGCTGCAGACACCGCCCTGAATGCCGCCCTGCTGGCCGAGCAGGCTGCCAACGCCGAGCTGGCCGATGCCACGGCCGACCTGGCCACGGCCCAGGCCGAAAACAGCGCAGCCCAGACCGCCGCCACCCAGGCCCAGGCCGAGGCCGCCGCCCTGGCCGAAACCTCGGCCGATGCCGCTGCGGCCGCCACCGCGGCCCAGACCGCTCTGCAGACCGCGCAGGCCAACAGCAGCGGCAGCGCAGCCGAGCTGCAGGCCGCGCAAGCCGAAGTGACCCGTGCCGAAGCCGCCTTCGCAGCCCTGCCGGGCCAGCTGGGCCTGGACTTCGACGTGGTGGCCAACAACACCGTGTTCAGCGACGAAGCCCCGATCCTCATTCCCAACGTCATGCCCGACCTGGGCGACACCGCCCCGTACAACAGCTTCCTGACGTTGTTCGGCCAGTTCTTCGACCACGGTCTGGACCTCACCACCAAAGGCGGCAGCGGAACGGTCTTCGTTCCCCTGCAGCCGGACGATCCGCTGTATGTGCCGGGCAGCCCGACCAACTTCATGGTGCTGACCCGCGCCACCAACCAGCCGGGCGCCGACGGCGTCCTGGGCACCGCCGACGACGTCCGTGATCACAAGAACGAGACCACCCCCTGGATCGACCTGAACCAGGTCTACACCTCGCACGAGTCGCACCAGGTGTTCCTGCGCGAGTACACCCGTGTGTCCGACGGCAACGGCGGCTTCAAGACCGTGGCCACCGGCCACATGCTCGAAGGCCAGAACGGTGGCCCCCCGACCTGGGCCGACATCAAGGCCCAGGCCAAGACCATGCTGGGCATCGAGCTGACCGACATGGACGTGCTGCGCGTGCCGCTGGTGGCGGCCGATCTCTACGGCAACCTGATCCTGGGGGCCAACGGCTACGCCCAGCTGGTGACCCAGGTCAACCCGGACAGCGACCTGCGTGGTACCGCCCAGGGGCTGACCCTGATCAGCGGCACCGCCGAACTGCCGGTGGCAGCGTCCCAGGCCATCGGCGCCGGCCGTGCCTTCCTCAACGACATCGCGCACAGCGCCACGCCGGGCATGGTCGACCATGACCGCAATCCGGCCACCGCGCCGATCGCCACCCAGGCCGACGGCGACAGCGTGGCCGGCAACCTGATCGTGCCCAACCAGTCCGGCGTCAACACCACCTACGACAACGAGATGCTGGATGCGCACTACGTCGTCGGTGACGGCCGTGGCAACGAGAACATCGGCCTGACCGCCGTGCACCATGTGTTCCACAGCGAGCACAACAACCGTGTCGACCAGATCAAGGAAGAGATCCTCAAGAGCAACGACCTGGCCTTCATCAACCAGTGGCTGCACGTCGATGTGACCGCTGTGCCGACCGACATGACCGGCCTGGTGTGGAACGGCGAGCGCCTGTTCCAGGCCGCCCGGTTCAGCACCGAAATGGTCTACCAGCACCTGGTGTTCGAGGAATTCGCCCGGCTGGTGTCGCCGGACGTCGACCCCTTCCTGTTCTCCAACACGGTCGACATCGACCCGGCCATCATGGCCGAGTTCGCCCACGTGGTGTACCGCTTCGGCCACTCCATGCTCAACGAGTCGGTGGACCGCATTGCCGCTGACGGCATCGCAACGGACCACATCGGCCTGATCGACGCCTTCCTGAACCCGGTGGAATACGCCGCCAGCGGTGCCGACTCCGACGTGGCGGCCGGCGCCATCCTGCGCGGCATGACCCGCCAGGTGGGCAACGAGATCGACGAGTTCCTGACCGAGGCCCTGCGCAACAACCTGGTCGGCCTGCCGCTGGACCTGGGCGCCATCAACATCGCCCGCGGCCGTGACACCGGCGTGCCTTCGCTCAACGAAGCCCGCCGCCAGTTCTACGAGGCCACCAACGACTCCATCCTCAAGCCCTACGACAGCTGGTACGACTTCGCGATCAACATCAAGAACCCGGCGTCGATCATCAACTTCATCGCGGCCTACGGCACCCACAGCACCATCCTGGCCGCCACCACGGTGGAAGAGAAGCGTGAAGCCGCCACCAAGATCGTCATGGGCGGCGCCGGTGCCCCGGCCGACCGCCTCGACTTCCTGAACGCTGCGGGTGTCTACGCCGGCGGTTCGCTGGGTGGTCTGAACAATGTGGACTTCTGGATCGGTGGCCTGGCCGAGAAGAAGATCGCCTTCAGCGGCCTGCTGGGCACCACCTTCAACTTCGTGTTTGAAGTGCAGATGGAGAAGCTGCAGGACGGCGACCGCTTCTACTACCTGAGCCGCACCCAGGGCATGAACCTGCTCAACCAGCTGGAGGCCGATTCCTTCGCCGAGCTGGTGATGCGCAACACCGACCTGGGCAACCCCAACGCCACCGCGCTGCCCAGCTCGCTGTTCCTGACGCCCGACTACATCCTGGAGCTGAACAAGGCGATCCAGAAGGGTGCCGACCCGGAGCACGCCGACCCGATCCTGGGCCAGTTCGGCGACCTGGTCATCCGCCAGGACCTGGACAACGACGGCATCGACGAAAACCTGCGCTACATGGGCGGTGACCACATCGTCATCGGCGGCACCGAGAAGGACAACGTGATCATTGCCGGCGAGGGCGACGACACCGTCTGGGGCAAGGGCGGCAACGACACCATCGAGGGCGGCAAGGGCGTGGACCACCTGTTCGGTGGCGACGGCGACGACATCCTCACGGACAGCGGCACCGACTCGGGTGCTGCCGACGTGATCCATGGCGATGCCGGCAACGATGTCATCAACGGCGGCAACGGCCTGGACCTGATCTTCGGTGGCAGCGGCAACGACTTCATCTTCGGCGGTGTCGACAGCAAGACCTACACCGCCGGTGAAGGCAACGACTTCGTGCGGGCCTCCGACGGCCTGAACATGGTGGCCGGCAACGAGGGCGACGACTGGCTGGAGGGCGGCGAGCGCTTCGACACCCTGGCCGGCGAGAACTCGGAGCTGTTCTTCAACAGCCCGATCATCGGCCACGACGTGCTCAATGGCCGCGGCAACGACAACGACTACGACGCCGAGTCGGGCGACGACATCATGTTCCAGGGCCTGGGCATCCAGCGCAACAACGGCATGGCCGGTTACGACTGGGCCATCCACAAGGGTGAGGCGCAGGGTGCCGACTCCGACCTGGGCATCCCCATCTTCGTGAACCAGCAGGCCAACATCCTGCGTGACCGCTTCGACCTGGTGGAAGGCCTCTCGGGCTGGGTGCACAACGACAAGCTGACCGGTCGCGACGTGGTGGTGGGCGCCTACGACGAAGAAACCCAGGCAGCCGCGCAGTTCGACCCGAATGCCAAGTTCGAGTCTTACTCCAACGCGCTGCTGCAGGAAGGCGTGGACCGCATCGCCGGCCTGAGCGACCTGGTGGCCCACCTGGGTCGCGCCACCTTCACCGTGGCGGGCAAGACCCACACCGCGGTGGTGTTCGACGAGACTGCCGTGCAGCGCGACGACCAAGGCCGTGCAATCACCCTGTTCGACACCGCGTCGGACATGATCCTGGGCGGTGGCGGCAGCGACACCATCCAGGGCAACGCCGGCAACGACGTGCTGGACGGCGACCGCTGGCTCAACGCCCGCATCGGCATCAAGGACGCCCAGGGCAACCTGATCGCCTGGACCGACGACATGGGCGGCAAGGTCTACGCCGCCAGCGTCGACCCGCAGAACGCCGCCGCGGCCACGCCGATGTACAACGGCCGCACGCTGGACAACCTGATGTTCGACCGCACCCTGAACCCGGGTCAGCTGTTCATCATCCGTGAGGTGCTCGACGGCGACATCAACAACACCGCCGTCGACACCGCTGTGTTCCGCGGTGCCCGCGCCGAATACGACATCGTCTGGAACGAAGACGGCTCCGCCACCGTGACCCATGCCCGCCCGAACGTGGACCTGCGCTTCGACGACGGCACCGACCGCCTGTTCAACTTCGAGGCCCTGCGGTTCGCCGACCAGACCGTCACGACCCAGGCCGCCGACATCTTCGGCACCAACTTCGCCGACATCCTGATCGGTGACGGCCGGGCCGACCGCATCTTCGGTCTGGGCGCTGCCGACGTGCTGCAAGGCAACGGTGGCAACGACCTGCTCGACGGCGGTGCCGGCAACGACACGCTGGAAGGTGGCACCGGCAACGACACCCTGATCGGTGGCGCCGGCAACGACACCTACATGGGCGTGGATGCCGGTGACACGATCACCGAGCTGGCCGGGCAGGGTACCGACACGGTGCAGACCGCGATGAGCGCCTTCACCCTGGGCGCCAACCTGGAGAACCTGACCTACACCGGCACCGGCAACTTCACCGGCACCGGCAACGAACTGGTGAACCGCATCACCGGCGGTGTCGGCAACGACCTGCTCGACGGTGGCGCCGGCAGCGACATCCTCACCGGCGGTGCCGGCAACGACACCTACCGCCTGGACGTGTCGACCGACCGCGCCATTGAAGCCCTCGACGCCGGCATCGACACCGTGCTCTACAGCGGCACCACCAACTACACGCTGGCTGCCAACGTGGAGAACCTGGTGAACAGCGGCAATGCCGAGGTGGTCCTGACCGGCAACGTGCTGGCCAACCAGATCACCGGCGGCACCGGTGCCGACGACATCCTGGGCGGTGGCGGCGACGACACCCTGCTGGGTGGCGCCGGCAGCGACGAGCTCAGCGGTGGCCTCGGCAACGACCGCCTGGATGGTGGCCTGGACAACGATTCCCTGACCGGCGGGGCCGGCAACGACATCTTTGTCTTCGGCAACAACTTCGGCAGCGACTTCGTCAATGGCTTCGACGCCAACCCCACCGACGGTCAGGACCTGATCGATCTGTCGGCCTTCGGCATCGCAGCGGACCAGTTCGCAGGCCGGGTGTCCATCCAGGGCATCGGCACCACCATCACCCAGGTGTCGGTGTCCGACGGGGTCGACGCCAACGGCAACGCCATGACCGGCGGCCAAATTACGCTGGTGGGTGTGCGATCCACCACGGTGACCGTCGAGGACTTCCTGCTGTAATTCTTAAGTGAACCCCCTACCGTATTTCGGTGGGGGGTCACCCCGAATACCGCAGTACTTCCCACTCCATTCCAAGGCGGATCGCCATGCCCTCCACCCAGCCCCAGAGCAACCGGTCGACCGACAGCCGATGGTCCGCATTCCGCCTGCCCAATGACGAAATCGGCCAGACGCTGCGCGGGTTCCGGCAGGCCTTCCGCAATGTCGGCATCTTCAGCGCCATCATCAACCTGATGATGCTGGTGCCGTCGCTGTACATGCTCCAGGTCTATGACCGGGTGCTGGCCAGCGGCAACCAGACCACGCTGCTGATGCTCACGCTGATGGTGGTGGGCGCCTTCATCCTGATGCACGGGCTGGAGCTGATCCGCAGCTTCCTGATGATCCGGGTCGGCGCCCAGCTGGACCTCAAGCTGAACCAGCGGGTCTACACCGCTTCGTTCGAGCAGAACCTCAAACGCGCCGGCGGCAACGCCGGTCAGGCCCTGAATGACCTGACCACGGTGCGTCAGTTCATCACCGGCAACGGCCTGTTTGCCTTTTTCGACGCGCCCTGGTTCCCGGTGTACCTGGCGGTCATCTTCATGTTCGACTGGGTGCTGGGCGCCTTCGCCGTGGCCGGCACGGCCGTCCTGATTGCGCTGGCCTGGGCCAACGAGGTGGTGTCGCGCAAGCCGCTGGGCGAGGCCAACGCCTTGTCGGTGTCCTCGGGCAACCTGGCCACCAACAACCTGCGCAACGCCGAGGTGATCGAGGCCATGGGCATGCTGCCCAACCTGATGACCCGCTGGCACCGCATGCACCGCCGCTTCCTGAAGCTGCAGGGCGAGGCGAGCGAGAAGTCGGGCATGGTGTCGGCCCTCAGCAAGTTCGCCCGCATCACGCTGCAGTCGCTCATCCTGGGTCTGGGTGCACTGCTGGCCCTGGAAGGCCGCATCACCCCGGGGATGATGATCGTGGGCTCCATCCTCATGGGGCGCGCACTGGCCCCGGTGGACCAGCTCATCAACATCTGGAAGGGCTGGTCGGCCACCCAGAGCGCCTACCGCCGCCTGGCCGAGCTGCTGACCAACAACCCGCCGCGGGTGCGCGGCATGGCGCTGCCCCGACCGAACGGCCAGCTTGCGCTGGAATCGGTCACTGCCATGCCCCCGGGCTCGGCGCTGCCGGCCCTGCGCAATGTGAACCTGCAGCTGCCGGCCGGCGAGGTGCTGGGCGTCATCGGCCCCAGCGGTTCCGGCAAGTCCACCCTGGCCCGGCTGCTGGTGGGCGTGTGGCCCGCCACAGCCGGCAAGGTGCGGCTGGACGGCTCCGACGTTTACCAGTGGAACAAGGATGAGCTCGGTCCCCACCTGGGCTACCTGCCGCAGGACATCGAGCTGTTCGCCGGCACGGTGAGCGAGAACATCGCCCGCTTCGGCATGGTCGATGCCGACAAGGTCATCACCGCGGCCAAACTGGCCGGTGTGCACGACATGATCCTGCACTTCCCGCAGGGCTACGACACGGTGCTGGGCGACGGCGGTGCCGGCCTGTCCGGCGGCCAGAAGCAGCGCATCGGCCTGGCCCGCGCGCTCTATGACGACCCGTCGCTGATCGTGCTGGACGAGCCCAACTCCAACCTGGACGACAGCGGCGAGCAGGCCCTGCTGGCCGCCATCCAGCAACTGCGCCAGCGCGGCCGCACCATCGTGGTGGTGTCGCACCGCACCAGCATCCTGCAGGTCACCACCCGCCTGCTGCTGCTGCGCCAGGGCACGTTACAGGCCTTCGGCCCGACCGGTACTGTGCTGGCCGAACTGGCCAAGGCGGCCCAGCCGCAGCTGGCCAGGGCACAAGCCCCGCAAGCACCGCAGGCTGCGCAAGCACCTCAGACGGCTCCTGCTGCGGCTGCCGTTGCCCCCGCCACTGCAGCCGTGGAGCCGCCCGCCAAACCGGCCCGCGTTCGCAAGCCCCGCACCGCCGCTGAAACCAGCGTGTCCGACCAGCCTGAAGCTGCTGCCAAACCACGCAAGCCCCGCGCCAGGAAGGTGCCGGCGGCTGCTGCCGAAGCCAAGACATCCCCAGAGCCGACCGAATCGGCCGCCGCCTGATCCCCTCACGAAACAACGCCTGATCCACGGAGTCCGCCATGACCACCAATCCGAAATCCGTCTACAACGTCGACCTCGACGTGTCCGACTACATGCCCCTGAAGACCGACTCGGTCAAGCACACCCGGCTGGGCTGGTGGATCGTGCTGGCCGGCCTGGGCAGCTTCATGCTGTGGGCCATCATGGCGCCGCTGGACAAGGGCGTGCCGGTGACCGGCTCGGTCACGGTGGCGGGCAACAAGAAGGCGGTGCAGCACCTCACCGGCGGCACGGTCGAAGCGATCCTGGTGCGCGACGGTGACGAGGTGAAGGCCGGTCAGCCGCTGGTCCGCATGAACGCCGTGCAGGCCGGCGCCAACGCCGCCGTGATCCGGGTGCAGTACCACACCGCCCGCAGCACCGAGGCCCGGCTGCTGGCCGAGCGCGACAACAAGTCGTCCATCGCCTTCCCGGCCGATGTCGAAGCCGCCAAGGGCGACAACCGCGTGGCCGCCACCATGTCGGTCCAGCAACAGCTGTTCGCCTCGCGCCGCTTCTCTCTGCAGGCCGAGCTGGCCGCTCTGGACGAGCAGATCGCCGGCATCGAGGCCTACAACCAGGGCCTGACCGAAGCACGCGCCGGCAAGCAGGAACAGCTCAAGTTCATGAAGGAACAGCTCGACGGCATGCGCGAACTGGCCCGCGACGGTTTTGTCCCGCGCAACCGCCTGCTGGACCTGGAGCGCACCTATGCGCAGCTGGCCTCGTCGATGTCCGAAGACCTGGGCAACATCGCCCGCGGCCAGCGCCAGATGAGCGAGCTCAAGCTGCGCCGCCTGCAGCGCAGCCAGGAATTCCAGATGGAAGTCCGCACCCAGCTGGCCGAAGTGCAGAAAGAAGCCGAGGCCCTGCGCAACCAGCTGCAAGGCCTGGATTACGAGCTGGCCAACGCGGTGGTCAAGGCCCCGGTGGACGGCATCGTGGCCGACATCAGCATCTTCACCGAGGGCGGTGTGGTGTCGCCCGGCTTCCGCATGATGGACGTGGTGCCGGCCAATGAGCCGCTGATCGTCGAAGGCCAGGTGCCGGTGCACCTAGTGGACTCGGTGCAGCCCGGCCTGCCGGTGGAGCTGATCTTCTCGGCCTTCAACCAGAACACCACCCCGCGCATTCCCGGCGTGGTGACCCAGGTGTCGGCCGACAAGCTGATCGACGAGAAGACCGGTGCCCCGTACTACCGCATGCGCGGCGAGGTGACGCCGGAAGGCCGTGCCGAGCTGGCCAGGCTGCCGGTGCGTCCCGGCATGCCGGTGGAGCTGTTCGTCAAGACCGGCGAACGCACCCTGGCCAACTACCTGCTGCGTCCGATCAAGGACAACTTCAAGATGGCGCTGACCGAAGAATGACCGCGATCGCGTTCGATTTCAAAGCAACAGACTGGCAGAAAAGCGAGGGAGGCGGCATGCGCAAGGGTGGATGGAACAAGAAGGTGCAGGGCATGGCAGTGCCGGCACTCACGGTGGGTCTGACCCTTGCGCTGGCCCTGTTCATGACCGGCGCCGCGCGCGCCGCCGGGCCGGCGCTGGACCTGATGCAGGCCTACGAAGCCGCCCGCAAGAACGATCCGGCCTACAAGGGCGCCGTGGCCGAGCGCGATGCCGGGCGCGAGTTCGAGGCCATCGGCCGGGCGCGTGTGCTGCCGGTGATCAATGCGGTCAGCACGAACAACCGCAACAACGCCAAGGTCACGGCAGCCGGCGGCAACACCGAGGACCGCGGCCAGTTCAGCAGCAGCAGCACCAGCCTGCAGTTGCGCCAGCCCCTCTACAGCCGCGACGCCTGGGCCTCCAAGGCGCAGGGTGAAGCCCGCACCGCGGCCAGCGACGCTGCCTTCCGCTCGCGGGAACAGCAGCTGATCGTCCGGGTGTTCGAGGCCTATGCCAAGGCGGTGGTGGCCCAGGAGCAGGTCGAGCTGGTGCAGGCGCAGCTCAAGGCGCTGGACGAGCAGCTGCGCGCCAACGAACAACGTTTCACGAAGGGGGAGGGCACCCGCACCGACGTGCTGGAAACCGGCTCCAAGCGGGCGCTGGTCCAGGCCCGTCTGATCGAGGCCACCGATGCCGACCAGAACGCCCGCACCGCGCTGGAGGCCATCATCGGCATGCCGGTCCAGCGGGTGGGCCGGCTGAAGGTGGCCGGTCGGGCCATCGATGCCGACACCGATGCGCTGGACGTCTGGCGCAACCGCGCCACCCAATCGAACGGAGAGATCGAGAGCCTGCGCAAGGCGGTTGAAGTCGCACGCCAGGAGCTGCGCCGGGTCGAGGGCGGGCACCACCCCAAGCTCGATCTGGTCATGTCGACCGGCCGGACCCAGTCCGACACCACCGCCACCTTCCAGCAGACCACCCGCAACCGCAGCGTGGGTCTGGAGCTGACGGTGCCGATCTATGCCGGTGGCTCGGTCTCGGCCCAGGCGCGCCAGGCCGCCGCCCAGCTCAGCAAGGCGGAAGCCGATCTGGAGGCCCGCACCGGCGAGCTGATGGTCGAACTGCACCGCCAGCACACCCTGCAACGCAACAGCACCAGCCGCATTGCCGCCCTGCAGTCGGCGGTGGAGAGCAGCTCGGTGCTGATCGAGGCCACCCGCAAGAGCGTGGTGGGCGGCGAGCGCACCAACATCGATGTGCTGGAGGCCCAGGAGCGGCTGGCACAGGCCGAGCGCGACCTGATCGACGCCCGCAACCAGCAGTTGCTGGCCGGTCTGCGGCTGCGCAGCATTGCCGGCACGCTGCAGGAAGCCGACCTGCAATCGGTGGCCCGGGAGTTCAACGCGGGGCAGTAATACTTTCCAGCGCAAAACCGCCCCGAATGCGTGCGGTTTTCCGCTGATTGATGACTTCAGTATGGGGTTTGCGTCATATCTTGTTACAGAAGCTGGCATTTTCAGACACTTCACGATACCGTTAGGGGTACCGTTCATTTCAGGTTCATTTAAGGCCTGATCCGGACGTCCGCCAGCCTGCACGTATGTCCGTGCAGGCTTGTTCGGAGGGAGATCCAGTGAAAAGCGCCACGCCAGTCCGCGACACCATCAACAACCTTTTCGGGCTGACCACCGAGTCCAGCCCCAGCACCGAAACACGCCACTCGCACGCGTCGATGTGGCCGGACTTCCTCACCACCGAGCCGGGCCGCCTGGTGCGGGTCATCCTGATCGATGACGACCCGCACATCCGCTGCGTGATCGCCGGCGAGCTGGTGTCGGACATGCGCATCGATCTGGTGGGGCAGGCCGACTGCGCCCGCAGCGGCAAGCGGCTGATCTCCAACACCGAGTTCGACGTGATGATCGTCGACCTGAACCTGGGTGACGGCTCCGGCTTCGAGCTGATCGAACACATGAAGCGCGTGCGCAACCATGCCGAGGCCATCGTGGTCTCGATCATGGACGACGAGCAGCGCGCGATCCGCGCCTTCGAACTCGGCGCCACCGGCTACCTGGTCAAGAACTCCTGGTTCGGCAGCTTCGCCCAGGCGGTGCTGCAGGTCTGCAACGGCGGTGCGTCCATCACGCCGAACCTGGCGCGTCGGCTGCTGCAGAAGTTCGAGGCCCCGGTGGGCGGCGCGGGCATGCCGGCCCGTGGTCTCTCTGCTCCCGCTGCGGCGCAGTCCCAGGGCACGGCGGGCACGCTGTCCGAGCGGGAGTGCGAGGTGCTGCGGCTGGTCGCGTTGGGTCACACCAGCCCGGAAATCGCGCAGAAGCTCACCCTCAGCGTGCAGACGGTCAACACCCACATCCGCAACATCTACCGCAAGCTGCAGGTGAAGTCGCGGGCGCAGGCCGTGTCGATGGCGGCCCAGCAGCGCATCATCTGACCCCGGCTTCCCCCATCCCATGGACCCGGTCGCCCATCAGTTCGGACCTCTGGCCGGCCTGGTCGCCATCTTCCTGACCGTGTCGGTGCTGGCGGTGGCCGGGCGCCAGCGCGAGCAGCGCGGCCTGG
Organism: Comamonadaceae bacterium; assembly: GCA_013823485.1. Lineage (GTDB taxonomy): Bacteria > Pseudomonadota > Gammaproteobacteria > Burkholderiales > Burkholderiaceae_C > Hydrogenophaga. The sequence continues at coordinate 20,424 of PNMF01000008.1, read as the reverse complement.
ACCTGGTCATGGCACTGGGCCTGCTGGCCTGGATGGTGTTTCTGGTGTGGCAGCCGCGTTTTGCGCCACAGCCACCGGGACCGGTCGACGAGTTCGTGGAACACATGGGTTTCCAGCTCTGCGTCTCGGCGGCCTGCGGGCTCGCGCTCAGTGGAGCGCGCGTGAACGGAAACCTGCCCTGGTCGGTCTGGATCTTCCAGCTGCTGGGTGGCGGGGGGATCCTGCTGGCCTGGACGGTGAGCGGAATGCCTTACTGGTTCGACCTGTGGGAGGCCACCAACTGGATCGTGGTCGGCGGTGTGCTGGCCGTGCTGGCGCAGCACTGGGCGCGGCGCCGCGAGCAGCGGACCATGGGCATCCTGCTGCTGTCGGTGGTGCTGCTGGTCTACGGCCTGCTGGCCGATGTGTGGCACCACCCGACGTCGCGCGTGGCGATTGCCGGCATGTTCATCTACCCGGCGGCGCTGGTCGGCCTGTGGTCACTGGTGTCGGCCCAGGTCCGGCAAGACGTGGCCCTGCACCGCAGCGGGCTGGGTGAGCTGCAACGCCAGCGCATTGCACAGGACGTGCACGACGGCGTGGGTTCGCAGCTGGTGGCCATCCTGTCCTCGCTGGACCTGCGCCAGCCGGATCAGAAGACACTGGCGCTGGCACTGGAGCAGTGCCTGCTGGATCTCAAGATCACCGTCGACAGCCTGCAGCAGGAAACCCCGAGCCTGCTCGACGGTCTGGCCATGCTGCGCTACCGCATCCAGCCCAGCCTGAACCGGCTGGGGGTGGAGCTGTACTGGCAGATGGAAGACCACCCGACCACCCACCGGCTGCCGCCATTGCGTGTGACGCACAGCCTGCGCATCGCCCAGGAGGCGGTGGCCAACGTGCTGCGCCACTCGGACGCCGCCACCATGACGGTGGTCTGCCGCTACCTGCCAGATGCCCACGAGGTCGAGCTGGTGGTGCAGGACGACGGGCGCGGCCTGCCGCTGGCGTCGGATGAGCGTGGGCGTGTCGGCAAGGGGCTGGTGGGCATGCGCCGGCGGGCCGAAGAGGCCGGGTTGAAGCTCGACATCCGCAGCCAGCCGACCCTGGGCACCACGATCCATCTCCGTATTCCGGGACCCGAACGTCCGCACGAGCCGGCCCAGCCGGAGCGGCTGGGCTACGCCTCGGTCTGAACCGGCTGCGGGCGACCCGGCAGGTGCCTTGAGCCGATCGCCCGTGTGGCAAACTGCGCGGTTTTTTGCGGGCCGCTGCCCGCGCGACCGGAACACCGAGCATGCAGAACATCGTCGCGCAGATCGCGCAGGAAATCCGCGTACAGCCCCACCAGGTGCAGGCTGCCATCGATCTGCTGGACGGGGGTGCCACCGTGCCCTTCATCGCCCGTTACCGCAAGGAGGCCACCGGCGGACTCGACGACATCCAGCTGCGCGAACTGGCCTACCGGCTCGGTTATCTGCGCGAGCTGACCGAGCGGCGCGACAGCATCCTGCGCAGCATCCAGGAGCAGGGCAAGCTCACGCCCGAACTGCAGTCGGCCATCGAGGCCGCCGCCACCAAACAGGAACTCGAAGACCTGTACCTGCCCTACAAGCCGCGCCGCCGCACCAAGGGCATGATCGCGCGCGAGTCCGGCATCGAACCGCTGGCCGATGCGCTGTGGGCCGATCCCGCGCTGGACCCCGCATCCGCCGCAGCGCCCTATGTGAAGAGCGAAAAGGGTGAGGACGGCTCCGACTTCACCACCGTGGCCGCCGTGCTGGACGGTGTGCGCGACATCCTGAGCGAGCGCTGGGCCGAAGACGCCGCGCTGGTCCAGAACCTGCGGGAGTGGCTGTGGCAGGAAGGCCTGTTCACCAGCAAGCTGGTGGCCGGCAAGGACGAGAACCAGCCCGACGTGGCCAAGTTCCGCGACTACTTCGACTACAGCGAACCGATCGGCCGGGTGCCTTCGCACCGGGCGCTGGCGGTGTTCCGGGGGCGGCAGCTGGAATTGCTGGACGCCAAGCTGGTGCTGCCCGGCGCGGTGGAGCCCGGCGTGCCCAGCCTGGCCGAAGGGCGCATCGCACTGCACCTGGGCTGGCGCCACCAGGGCAGGGCGGCCGACGACCTGCTGCGCAAATGCGTGGCCTGGACCTGGCGGGTCAAGCTCAGCCTGTCGAGCGAGCGCGACCTGTTCACCCGTCTGCGCGAGAACGCCGAGGCGGTGGCCATCAAGGTGTTCGCCGACAACCTGCGCGACCTGCTGCTGGCCGCACCGGCTGGTCCCAAGGTGGTGATGGGCCTGGACCCCGGCATCCGGACCGGCGTGAAGGTGGCGGTGGTGGACGCGACCGGCAAGCTGGTCGACACCGCCACCGTCTACCCGCACGAGCCTCGCCGCGACTGGGATGGTTCGCTGCATGTGCTGGGCCAGCTCTGCCAGAAACACGGCGTTCAGCTGATCGCCATCGGCAACGGCACCGCCAGCCGCGAGACCGACAAGCTGGCGGCCGACCTGATCAAGCGCCACCCGGGCATCCTGAAGGTGGTGGTGAGCGAGGCGGGCGCTTCGGTGTACTCGGCCAGCGAATTCGCCAGCCAGGAGATGCCGGACGTGGACGTCAGCCTGCGCGGCGCCGCCAGCATCGCCCGCCGCCTGCAGGACCCGCTGGCCGAGCTGGTCAAGATCGATCCCAAGAGCATCGGCGTCGGGCAGTACCAGCACGATGTCAACCAGAGCGAACTGGCGCGCACCCTGGACGCGGTGGTGGAAGACTGCGTGAACGGCGTCGGGGTGGACCTCAACACCGCCAGCGTGCCGCTGCTGTCGCGGGTGTCCGGCCTGTCGGGCGCGGTGGCCAAGGCGGTGGTGCGCTGGCGCGATGCCAACGGCGCTTTCCGCAGCCGCCAGCAACTGCTGGACGTGGCCGGCCTGGGTGCCAAGACCTTCGAGCAGAGTGCCGGCTTCCTGCGCATCCGCGGTGGCGAAAACCCGCTCGACATGACCGGGGTGCACCCCGAGTCCTACCCGGTGGTGCAGGCCATCGTCACACGCACCGGCCTGCCGATCGATCAGGTCATGGGCCGTCCCGAAGCGCTGCGGGCGCTCAAGCCCGAGCAGTTCGCGCAGGGCGGGGTGGGTCTGATCACCGTGCGCGACATCCTGACCGAGCTGGAGAAGCCCGGTCGCGACCCCCGGCCGGACTTTCAGGTGGCCCGCTTCAACGACGGTGTGGAAGACATCACCGACCTGCGCGAAGGCATGGTGCTGGAAGGCACGGTGAGCAACGTCGCCCAGTTCGGTGCCTTCATCGATCTGGGTGTGCACCAGGACGGTCTGGTCCATGTGAGCCAGCTCAGTCACAAGTTCGTCAACGACGCCCGGGAAGTGGTCAAGACCGGCGACATCGTCAAGGTCAAGGTGGTGGAAGTGGATGTGCCCCGCAAGCGCATCGGCCTGACCATGAAACTCGACGCCCCCACCGGCCGGCGCGACAGCGCCCCGCGCGACAACCGTTTCGAGCCGGCCCGTGCGCAGCGGGGCTCAGGGCGGCAGGAGTCGGCCGCACCGTCGGCCATGGCCAGCGCGTTTGCCCGGCTGCAGGGTCAGCAGAAGCATTGAACTCAAGTCGGGCGCGCGCAAGCCGATACATTCGGTAGCAGCTTCCCCACACCGCTGGACACCCACACGACCCCACTCACTGGCTGCACCATGGAACTTGACGCGCTCCTGAACTATCCCCGCGCCCTGCCGGCGATGTCACGCACCGTGACCGACCTGCTGGCCGAGATGAACAAGGAAGACCCCAGCCCGAAACGGGTGGCCGAGCTGGTGGGGCAGGACCCGTCGCTCACCACCCGGGTGCTGCGCCTGTCCAACTCCGCCTTTTTCCGCTCCAGCCGGCGCATCGGCAATGCCCAGGAGGCGGTCGCCCTGCTCGGCATGACCCATGTGCGATCGCTGGTCATGGCGGCGGCCCTGGGCGCCAGCTTCAAGGATGTGCCGGGGGTCAACCTGGCGCAGTTCTGGCGCTACAGCCTGCGGGTGGCGGAAATCTCGAAGTCGCTGGCGGGCGTGCTGCGCCAGAGCGAATCCAGCGCCTACACCGCCGGCCTGATCCACTGCATCGGCGATCTGGTCATGCACATCGCCATGCCGGACGAGGTCGGTCCGCTGGACATGGTGGTGCCGCCGCTGGACATGCAGCGGGCGGGCGCCGAACGCGCGCGGTTCGGCTACACCTATGCCGAGGTGGGTGCCGGCATGGTCGAGCGCTGGCACTTTCCGGCCGACATCGTGAGCGCGCTGCGCTTGCAGGCCGAGCCCTTCGAGGGCGACAACTACGACACCTTGGGCGGCATCCTGCACCTGGCGTCCTGGCGGGCCAGGGCCGAGGAAATCCAGATGGACGACGCCGGTCTGGTCGCCACCTTCCCGGATCTGGTCGGGCTCACCCTGGGCCTGGACCTGGAGAGCGTGCTCGGCAAGGACCCGGAAGAGTGGTCCTTCAGCCAGGCGCTCACCGCCTTCATCGACTGACCGGACTTCGACCCGGGCGCAGGACGATTCAAGTCGGACCTGCAACCGCCGATACATCGATCAGCAGACGTCGGTAATCCCCATCCACAGGCAGGTCCAGATGCACCTCGACAAACTCCTTAAACAGCCCAACGCGTTGCCGTCGGCCCCCAAGGTGGTGCGCAAGCTGATCGAATCCTTCGAGCAGGAGGAGGTTGATCCGATGCGCATCGCCTCCCTGATCGAAGACGACCCGGTCCTGACCGCGCGCCTGCTCAAGACGGCCAACTCGGCCTTCTTCGGCCTGACCCGCAACGTCACCAATGCCCGCGAAGCCATGAGCGTGCTCGGCCTGATCAAGGTGCGTGCACTCGTGATTGCCGCTTCCCTGGGCGAAGGCTTCCATGCGGTGGCGGGCGTCAACCTGAACCAGTTCTGGCGCTACAGCCTGAACACCGCCAACCTGTCGCGCTACATCGCACTGCCGATCCGCATTGACGAGAACACCGCCTTCACCTCCGGGCTGATCCACGGCATCGGCGAGCTGGTCATGCACGCCGGCATGCCCGAGGCCATGATTGAGCTGGACCGCAACGTGCCGCTGCTGGACCTCAAGCGCTCCAAGGCCGAACGCGGCCTGTTCGGTTACAGCTATGCCGAGGTCGGCTCCGCGCTGGCCAGGGAATGGAATTTTCCCAAGCGCATGATCGACGCCATCCACCACCAGACCGCGCCGTTCGAGAATGAGGTGTACGAACCCATCGCCGGCGTGGTGCACATCGGCTCCTGGCGTGCCCGGGCCGAAGAGCAGGAAATGCGCAGCGAACTGCTGATCAATACCTACCCCGATCCGGTCGGGCTGGTGCTGGGCATCGACCCGGACACCGTCGTGGCCGAAGAAATCCCGTCCATCTCGCGCCATGCCGACCTGGTCGGCGGATCGGACGACGACGCAGCCTGAGACCGCTCCCCGCAACCGGCACAATCGCCGGATGCGAGCCCTGCGAATCTTTGCCGGCCCGGCGGCACTCCGGCACATCCAGCAAAACGGCCTGCTGCCTGGCCATGTCGGCGCCATTCCTGCCGCCGCCGGCGGACCCAAAGGCCTCATCCTGCTGGGCATGGACCGGTTCATCTTTGGTGAATGGCTGGCGCAATCCAGCCAGCCGGTCGATCTGATCGGCGCCTCCATCGGGGCCTGGCGCATGGCCACCGCCTGCCTGCAGGGCGCGGCGCAGGCGTTCCGCCGGCTCGAACACGACTACATCCACCAGCACTACGACGTGCCGCCGGGTCAGGGCCGGCCCAGCGCACGGCAGGTCAGCCAGACCTTCAGGGCCAACCTGGACGCCTTCTACGGCGGACGCGTCGGCGAGGTGCTGGGCCATCCCCGCTGGCGGCTGCACATCGTCACCTCAAGGGGCAAAGGGCTGCTGGAGCGGGACGGCCGGCTCCGCACGCCGCTCGGTTACGCGGCGGCTTATCTGGCGAACGCGGCGGGCCGACAGCACCTCGGTCGATGGCTGGAGCGCGTGGTCTTCTCCAGCGCGGCCGGGTCCTTGCCCTTCGACACGCCCGATCTGCCCACCCAGGAAGTGCCGCTGACCGCCGACAACTTCATGGAAGCCTTGCAGGCCAGCTGCTCCATTCCGTTCGTGCTGGAGCCTGTGGCACACATATCCGGAGCGCCAAGCGGTGCGTACTGGGATGGCGGCATCACCGATTACCACCTGCACCTGCATTACCGGCACCGGGCAGATGCGCCCCTCGTGCTGTATCCCCATTTTCAGCAAGCCGTGGTGCCCGGGTGGCTCGACAAATCCCTCAAGCGCCGGCACCGGAGCACCTCGGCCCTGGACAACATGGTCGTGCTGGCCCCGAACCCGGCGTGGGTCCAGCGCCTGCCGGGCGCCAAGCTGCCGGACCGCACCGACTTCACCCGCTACGGCCCGGATCTCGCCGGGCGGGTGGCCGCCTGGCAGGCCGCCACCGCAGCGAGCCAGCAACTGGTGGACGAATGGCAGGCCTGGCTGGCCCGACCCGATCCCACGCTGGTCCAGCCCCTGTGACCGCCGTCTGGCCTGCCGCCAGCGCTGGATAATTCGCCCATGCCCCGATACGTCACCGCCGCCCTGTACCTGTTCACCGATCTGCCCGACTTCGCCGATCTGCGCGAAGGACTGGTTCAGGTGTGCGAACAGCACGGGGTGCGGGGCACCCTGCTGCTGGCATCGGAAGGCATCAACGGGACCATTGCCAGCCCGGACGATGGGCCCGAAGTCGGCGTGCACGCCGTGCTGGCACACCTGCGATCCGACCCGCGGCTGGCCCGCCTGCAGTGCAAGTTCTCGTTCAGCGACCGGCCACCGTTCCACCGCATGAAGGTCCGGCTGAAAAAGGAGATCGTCACCCTGCGTGTCCCCGGTCTGGACCCCAACCGGACCGTGGGCACCTATGTCAAACCGAGCGAATGGAACGCACTCATCAGCGACCCGTCGGTCCTGGTGATCGACACGCGCAACGACTATGAAGTGGCCATCGGCACCTTCCGGGGCGCGGTCAACCCGGGCATCCGCACCTTCACCGAACTGCCGGCCTGGCTGGACGAGCAGCCCGCGCTGCAGGGAGAGGCCGGTCGGAAAACCCGGGTGGCCATGTTCTGCACCGGTGGCATCCGCTGCGAAAAATCCACCGCGCTGCTCAAGATGCGCGGCTTTGAAGACGTCTACCACCTGGAAGGCGGGATCCTGAAGTACCTGGAAGAGGTGCCCGAGCCGGAGAGCCGCTGGGAGGGTGCCTGCTTCGTGTTCGATGAACGTGTCAGCGTGGGCCATGGCCTGACCCCGGGCCCCCATGAGCTGTGCCGTTCGTGCCGCTGGCCCTTGACCCCGGCCGATCGGGCATCGGCCTTGTTTGTTCGAGGGGTGAGCTGCCCCCAATGCCACGACAAGCGAAGCCCGGAAGAAAAACTCCACCTGGCCGAGCGACAGCGACAGGTGGAGCTGGCAGAAGCCCGGGGCCAGGCCCACGTGGGCTACCGGCCCGATGACGTCTGAGGCGTCAGCAGCGCAGCAATGGCGCTATGGCCCCGGCGGCCTGCAAGGCCAGTTCCACCGGTGACTCGCCCTCGGCCGTGCCCATGAATTCCTCGCTGGCGAGCTGAAGCTGCCAGTCAAAACTGTAGATGTCGTTGTCCAGGCGCAGCCGGCTGGTGACGATGCCGGCCGCTTCCCCTCGGGTTGAACCGGCATCGAGCCGGACGGTTCCGTGTGCGTTGCTGCCGGCCGTGGTGGTGGGGGGCTGATGGCTGTCAGGGGAGTCGGACAACTGAAACACGGCAATGCCCTGGCTGCGCAGCACATGGGCGGCCACTGGCAGCAGCCCTGTCTTGACCCAGGAAAGGGACTCCTGGCCCACCGGGGGCTCGGTGGGCAGCCAGATCACCCGGGGAACGGTGCCGCCGGCCTCACTGCTGCTCTGGGCACCGTCGGCGTTCGAGGTCTCGCGCCGGACCGCGAGGCCAAACCGGTAGCCGACACGGTGCACGGTCTTGATCAGCCGTGCCGCCTGCCCGTTGTCACCCAGCGCCTTGCGCACCTTCATGATGCATTGGGCGATCACCGAGTCGCAGACGAACTGGTTGAACCACACCTTCTCCAGCAGTTCCTCCTTGGGGACGACCCTGCCGTCCTGGTGCAGCAGATACGCCAGCAGGTCGAAGGCGCGGCGCTCGAGGCGGACGCTCTCGCCACTGCGGACCACCTCGCGGGCATCGCAACGGACCGTGAATTCGCCGAAATGGAAGACGGCGCGGGACTTGGGATGCTGGGGCAGCGGGAAGATGATCTCGGAATCGGCATTCATGAAACCTCCGGCAGGGTGAGCGGTTGTAACGAACCTGTCGGCTGTGATTGCTTGTGCCTGATGGGCCTCGCAAAAACAACGCAAATAAAATTAAAGCATTACAACTACCGGAGTTCTGACCTCGCCCTGTCAGACCTGACAGGGCTCACCGATTCATCAACACCCGCGCTTCCAGCGCCCTCAAAGAGAGCTCTGGAGCATGTCGCGGTATTCATCACGCGATGCCAGGCGCGGGTTGGTCTTGTGGCAGTGGTCGGCCACGGCGCCGTCGATGATGCGGTCGAATATCGACTCGGTGACCCCCATCGCACCCAGCCCGGACGGCAGACCCAGCCGTGCATTCATGTCCGCAATGGCCGGGCCGATGTCGCTGCCCGAGGCCAGACCCATGGCCTGGGCCATGCGCTCCAGGCGGCGCTCGGCCTGCACCGTGGGCGCCGATGCATTGAACGCCACCACCGCCGGCAGAAAGACCGCATTCAGGGTGCCGTGGTGCAGCCGGGGATTCACGCCACCCAGGCTGTGGCTCAGGCTGTGCACGCAGCCCAGACCCTTCTGGAAGGCCATCGCACCCTGCATCGAGGCGCTCATCATCTGCAGCCGTGCATCCCGGTCCTGTCCGTTGCGGGTGGCCCGCTCGATGTGGGCCCAGCCGCGCGCCAGCCCGTCCAGCGCGATGCCGTCCGCGGGCGGATTGAAGGCCGCGGCCATGAAGGTCTCCATGCAGTGGGCGATGGCGTCCATGCCGGTGGCGGCGGTCAGGGCAGGGGGCAGACCGAGCGTCAGCTCCGGGTCCATGAGGGCGGTGCGGGGCACCAGGTGCCAGCTGTGGAACCCGAGCTTGCGGCCGTCGTCGACGATCACGATCGCGCCCCTGGCCACCTCGCTGCCGGTACCCGCGGTGGTCGGAACAGCAATCAGCGGAGGCACCGACGCGGTGATCTTCGGGGACCCGCCCTCGATGGTGGCGTAGGTCTTGAGCGGGCCGGGGTGGGTGGCGGCGATTGCCACGCCCTTGGCACAGTCGATGGCGCTGCCGCCACCCAGCGCGATCAGGCCGTCGCAACCCTGGAGGCGGTACATCTCGGCCGCTGCGCGCACCGCGGCTTCGGTCGGGTTGGACGGCGTCTGGTCGAACACCGGTACATGGGCATAGCCCAGCGCCGCGAGCGCCTTCTCGACCAGACCGGCCTGGCGGATGCCCGCGTCGGTCACCACCAGCGGTTTGTGGATGCCGCAGCGTTCGCATTCGGCCCGCAGCTGGGACAGCACGCCGAAGTCGATGAGGATGTTTGTCACGTACAGGATCTGGGCCACGGTTGGTCTCCGGTTATGGTCTGGGGTGCTGAAAACTATACGGACCCGGGCTGCTCCTGCGGTCCCCTAAAAGACACTGCGCCATGACCCACACCGGCCACCCGCGCCACCGGCTGACGCCCGCCATGCGAGGCGTGCTGGATCGCATCGACCGTGCCGGCCATCCGGCCATGCACACGCTGGCACCCGCGCAAGCCCGCGCGGCCTACGAGGCAGGTGCGGGCGTGCTGGACGTGCCGCCTGTGCCGTTGGCAAGGGTCGAGCGGCTCGCGATCCCGGCGCGCGACGGAACCCACCTGCCTGCCCGGCTGTTCGCGCCGCAGGCCACCGAGCCGCTGCCGGTGCTGCTCTATTTCCATGGTGGCGGATTCACCGTGGGCAGCTCGGCCACCCATGAGCCACTGTGCCGCCAGCTGGCCGCGCTGGCGGGATGCGCCGTGGTCTCGGTCGATTACCGGCTGGCGCCGGAATCGAAGTTCCCGACCGCCGTCGATGACGCCTGGGACAGCCTGCAGTGGCTGCTCCGGGAGGCGGGCGCGCTCGGTCTGGACCCGGCTCGGGTGGCGGTCGGCGGCGACAGCGCCGGCGGTACGCTGTCGCTGGTGACGGCCCTGTCTGCCCGCGACGCCGGCATTGCGCTGGCCCTGCAGCTGCTGTTTTACCCGGGCTGCGCCGGCCACCAGAACACCGCCAGCCACCACGATTTCGCGCACGGCTTCCTGCTGGAGAAGGCGCACATCGATTACTTCTTTGCCCAGTACCTGCGCGGTCCGGCCGACCGGAACGACTGGCGTTTCGCGCCGCTGGACGGGGTCGACGAGAGCGGCAGCCCGCGCGACGTCGACGGGCTGGCACCGGCCTGGATCGGGCTGGCCGAGTGCGATCCGCTGACCGACGAGGGCATTGCCATGGCCGACCGGCTGCGCATGGCCGGTGTCCCGGTCGAGCTGGAGATCTACCACGGCATGGTGCATGGCTTCATCCAGTTCGGCCGCGCGGTGCCACAGGCGATCGAGGCCCACCGGCATGCCGCCGATGCCCTCAGACGCGCCTTTTCCCCACCCTGACCGGAGTGCCTTCATGCCTTTGAAGAGATCGGATTTCCGCTTTTTCCACCGCCTGCGTGTGCGCTGGGCCGAGGTGGACATGCAGCGCATCGTCTTCAACGCCCACTACCTGATGTATTTCGACACGGCCATATCGGACTACTGGCGGGCGCTGGCCTTGCCCTACACCGAGGCCATGGAGCATCTGGAGGGCGATCTGTACGTGGTGAAAGCCACCGTGGAGTTTCATGCGTCGGCGACGCTGGACGACCAGATCGACGTGGCCCTGCGCTGCACCCGCATCGGCAGCTCGTCGATCACCTTCACCGGTGCCATCTTCCGGGGCGATCACCACCTGATCAGCAGCGAGATCGTCTATGTGTTTGCCGACCCGGCCAGCCAGAAGTCGCGCCCGGTGCCCCAGGACCTGCGCGACATCCTGCTGGGCTACGAGGCGGGCGAGGCCATGACCGACATGGCCGTGGGCGACTGGGACGCCCTGCGCACCGGCGCCAGCGCCCTGCGCTCGCGGGTGTTCATCGAAGAGCAGGGGATCGACCCGGCCATCGAACTCGACGCCCTGGACGCCACCGCGGTGCACGCCTTGCTGCGCAACCGGCTGGGCCAGCCGGTGGCCACCGGTCGGCTGCTGGTGCACGCAGCCGGGGTGGGGCGCATCGGGCGCATGGCGGTGCACCGAGTCCTGCGGGGTGGCCGCTACGGCCAGCAGGTGCTGGAGGCACTGATCGGGGCGGCCCGTGCGCGGGGCGACACAGAGGTGGTGCTGCACGCCCAGCGCAGCGCCGAAGGCTTCTACCGGCGGCTCGGTTTTGCGCCGCAGGGTGAGCCGTTCGAGGAAGCGGGCATCGACCACATCGAGATGGTCAGGCGGCTCTGAACAGGTCGAGCCGCTCCTGGCGGCGACGGGTCGGGTCCATGAGCGGCAGGGCGACAACTGGGTCGTGCTGCCATTCGTCCAGCTCGGCGACGGTGGTGTGGCCTTGCCGCCTTACCTGCAGGACGCTGCTGCTGCGGGTGCCGTAGCCGCGCTCGGGCATCCGGACAAAGGGGCTGGACAGCGCCCGCTCCGCGGCCACCGGCACGCCGGTTTGCGGCAGTTCGCAGTCGGGCGCCGGAAGATGGTCGGTGAGAGCCGCGTGCAGCACCGGGTGATCGGGATCGGGCTGGGCCGGTGTGATGGCCGCCTTCAGCGCCCGGCGCAGGCGCCGGATCTTGGGCCAGGGCGTGTCCAGGCTCGCATTCGACAACCCGTAGAGGCCCGGCCCCAGCGGGCGGTGGAACAGGGCAGGGGTCTGGGGATCGTGGGGGCGGTCGGGGCTGCGGTTTCCGATCCAGTGCCACTGACCGGCCAGCAGATCACCCACCACCAGATTGAAGCCGCCGTACTGATCGGCTTCCACCTGCTCGGCAAAACCGCCGGCGTCGTGCCGGCCCGTCAGCCAGCGGGTGACCAGTTCGCCCCGGCTGCGCTGGCCGCGCGCGCTCTCAGCCTGGCGCACATTGGTGAGCCAGGCGACCCGCCCGGCCGGGCTGATGCCCAGCCAGGTGCCGCCATCCAGCAGATCGCGCCCCCCCACGATGTCCACACCGCCGTCCGAGCGCCAGCGGTGCAGCGGGGCGGTGGGCCGGTCGAAGGCTTCGTCGCGGTTGGACGCCAGCCACAGCGGCAGGTCGGGGCGCAGCCCGATGGCGAACGCGATCAGGCACATGGGCCGGCCGTTCAGATGTCGTCGAGCAACGGGTAAGGCAATGGCAGCAGCTGCAGCGGCCGGCCACCGACGCTCAACTGCCCCCCGGCCATGGCGCTGACCTGCAGCGAGGCAATGGCATCAAAACCGCCCTCTGGGTGGGGTGCCGCCTGGGCGATCAGGCCGCAGGGCTGTGACGGATCACTGTCGTGGAACACCTCGTCTCCGGCGGCCAGCGGGCCGTCGCCGTGCAGCACGGCACCGCGCCGCTTGAGGGTGCCCCGGAACTGGCTGCGGGCCACCACCTCCTGGCCCGGGTAGCAGCCCTTCTTGAAGTTGACCCCGCCCACCGACTCGTAATTGAGCATCTGGGGGACAAAAGCCTCGAACACCGGCTGGCTCACGGTGGCCACGCCACTGCGCACCTCCAGCCAGGACCACGCGTGGGCATCCAGCAGGGCGGCTTCGGGCAGCGGCACGCCAGCAGGGGCCACCTGCAAGGCCCGGCCCATTCCCTCGGCGGGGTACAGGCGCACCGTGCTGATGTCGCCCTGGCGCAGCTGCGTCCAAGGGGCCGCGGGCAGGTCGGCGGGCACGGCCGAACCGGTGAGGCCGACCAGCTGGAAATCGGCCGTGGCATCGGTCAGCCGGACCTTGGCACGCAGCACGAACATCGACAGGCGCTTGAGGGTCGCTGCCAGCAGGTCACGCGAGCAGACCAGCAGGATGTCGTCGTGGGCCCGCTTGAAGCCGATGAAGCTGGCCTGCATGCGGCCCTTTGCCGAGCAGAAGGCCGCCAGCCGGGACTCGGACAGGCCGAGCAGGGCGAAGTCCTGGGTGAGCTGGCCGTGCAGGAACTTGGCGGAGTCTTCACCTTGGGCGCGGATGAGGCCGAGGTGATCGAGTGGGGTCCGTCCTTGGAGGGTCATGGCGGTGGTGCAGGGGGAGCGGAAGGGGGCGGGAAGAGGTCGATTATCATGGCCGGCCGCTCTGGGCGCCCCGCTGCCCGCCCCATCACCCTGTCGCCGTCCTGCCTGTGTTCAGACTCCTCAAGCGCCTGTTTCTGCTCGGTCTGCTGCTCACGGTGGCCGCTGGCGGCGCCGGCCTGTGGTGGCTGGAGCGCCCCCTGCCGCTGAGCAGCGAGGTGCCCTTGCTGGTCGAGGTGCCGCCGGGCTCTTCGGCACGGGGCGTGGCGCAGCGGTTGAGCCGGGGCGGGGTGCAGTTGCCGGCGCCGCTGCTCGAAGCCTGGTTCCGCCTGTCCGGACAGGCGCAGGACATCAAGGCGGGCATCTACGAAGTGCCGGAGGGCACCACCCCGCGGACGCTGCTGCAGCGTCTGGTCAGCGGCGAGCAGGCCTTGTTCAGCGTGCAGATCATCGAGGGCTGGACCTTCCGCCAGGCGCTTGACGCGCTGCGCCGGCAGCCCGACCTGACGCCCGACTTCCAGGGCCTGACCGACGCCCAGGTCATGCAGCTCATCGGCCGACCCGGCGTTCACCCCGAGGGCCGTTTTTTCCCCGACACCTACCGGGTGCCCCGCAAGGCACCGGCCTCCAGCGTGCTGCGGCAGGCCGCGGCGGCCATGGACACGCAGCTGGCCCGGGCATGGGCGCAGAAGGCGCCGGACTCCCCCCTGAAATCACCCGAGGACGCGTTGATCCTGGCCAGCATCGTCGAGAAGGAAACCGGGCTGGCCAGCGACCGGCCCGAAATCGCCGGCGTGTTCAGCAACCGGCTGCGCATCGGCATGCGCCTGCAGACCGACCCCACCATCATCTACGGCCTGGGCGAGCGCTTCGACGGCAACCTCCGCCGCGTCCACCTGGACACCGATGGCCCCTACAACACCTACACGCGGGCCGGCCTGCCGCCCACACCCATCGCGCTGCCCGGACAGGCCTCGCTGCTGGCGGCGGTGCAGCCCAAGGCCACTGCGGCGCTGTACTTCGTGGCGCGGGGCGACGGCTCCAGCCAGTTCAGCGCCACGCTGGACGAGCACAACGCCGCCGTGCGCCGCTTCATCCTCAACCGCTGAACCCGCCTCGCCCCGATGCAGCACGGTCTTTTCATCAGCTTTGAAGGCATCGACGGTGCCGGCAAATCCACCCACATCGGCGCGCTGGCGGATGCCTTCCGCGCCCTGGGCCGCACCGTGCGCCTGACCCGCGAGCCGGGCGGAACGCCGCTGGCCGAAAAGCTGCGCGATCTGGTCCTGAACGACCCCATGGACCCCCTGACCGAGGCCTTGCTGATGTTCGCCGCCCGTCGCGACCACCTGCAGCAGGTGATCGAGCCCGCGCTGGCCGCCGGCGAGGTGGTGCTGTGCGACCGCTTCACCGACGCCACCTTTGCCTACCAGGGCCACGGCCGGGGATTCGACCTCCAGGTGCTGTCGCTGCTGGAGGCCTGGGTGCAGGCGCGTCCGGACGACTCGCTTCGCCAGCCGGACATGACGCTGTGGTTCGACCTGCCCCCCGAGGTGGCCGCCACCCGCCTGGTCGCGGCGCGCGTGCCGGACCGCTTCGAGGCCCAGCCCCAGGCCTTCTTCGAGCAGGTGTCGGCCGGGTACGCCGCCCGCGCCCGGGCCGCTGCCGGCCGTTTTGTCCGCATCGACGCCCACCAGCCGGTCGAGCGGGTGGCCGTCCAGGTGCGCGAGGCCCTGGTGGCGCGCGGCTGGCTTCCCCGGGTGGCCGCATGAGCGCGTCGCGCCCTCTGCCGCCCTGGCTGCAGCGCCAGCTGGAGGTGCTGCTGACCCAGCGCGGCCATGCGCTGCTGCTGACCGGGCCCAGCGGGCTGGGGCAGTACGAACTGGGCCTGGCGCTGATCAGGGCCTGGCTCTGCGAAACACCCGGGCCGGCCGGCGCCTGCGGCACCTGTGGCAGCTGCCACGCAGTCGATGTCCGCACCCACGCCGACCTGCGGGTGCTCATGCCCGAGACCCTGTGCCTGGAACATGGCTGGCCGCTGGACGAGTCCACCCAGAAGGAACTCGACGACAAAAAGCGCAAACCCAGCCGCTGGATCCGCGTCGACGCCGCCCGCGATGCCGTCGGATTCGGCCAGACCACCCGATCGCGGGGGCGCACCAAGGCCGTGCTGGTGTTCCCGGCCGACCGCCTGAACACCGAATCCGCCAACGCCCTGCTCAAGACGCTGGAAGAACCGGCCGGCGACCTGCGATTCCTGCTGGCCACCGAAGCGGCCGACCAGCTGCTGCCCACCGTCAGGAGCCGTTGCCAGAGCCATGCCCTGGCGTGGCCCGACGAGGAGGAGGCGCTGCAATGGCTGCTTGCGCAGGCCGGCACTGGCGCCAGCCCGGGTGTGGCCCGAACCTGGTGGAAGGCCGCCGGCGGACGACCCGACGACGCGCTCGCCTGGGCGTCGCTCGGCCTGACCGAAGCGGCGTGGCGGTCGGTGCCCCGGGCGGTGGCCCGTGGGGATTGGTCGGCGCTGGCCGATTGGGGGCCTTCGCGTCAGCTGGATGCCCTGCAGAAGCTGTGCCACGACCTGATGTCGCTGGCCGCCGGGGCGGCGCCCCGCTTCTTCGAGCCCGACGACCTGCCGGCCCCGCCCACCTGGCGCGCGCTGGCCAACTGGTCGTCCGAACTCATGGCGGCCGCCCGCACCGTGGAGCATCCGTTCAATGCCGGACTGATGCAGGAAGCCTGGGCCGCCAGGGCCCGCCAGGTGTTGCTCCGGGCCACCAGCGGAGCAGGGCGGGGCCGGCCATCCAGGTCGGCAACGGTATGAGCCACGGACGGTTCCCGCTACACTGCGCGCCATGAGCACCACCCCGTCTTCATCGGCCGCCCGGCCGAGCGTGATCCAGCTCTCCATCAAGGAAAAGGCTGCCTTGTATGCGGCCTACATTCCCTTGTTTGCCGACGGCGGGATCTTCATTCCCTCCGCCAGGGATTACAAGCTGGGGGACGATGTGTATGTTCTTCTGAGCCTGCCGGACGACCCGCAACGCTACCCGGTTGCCGGCAAGGTGGCCTGGGTCACGCCGGCCAAGGCGCAGGGTGGCCGCACCCAGGGCGTCGGCATCCGGTTCCCGGCCGACGACAAGTCCCGCCAGCTCAAGCTCAAGATCGAGGAAATTCTGGGCACCTCCATCGGATCGGACCGGGCCACCCAGACCATCTGACCCGGCCCCGGCTGTTTTGCGCGACACCGCCTCGGGCGGTGTCTTCATTTTGGCGAACCGACATGTTCATCGACTCCCACTGCCATCTGAGCTTTCCCGAGCTTCAGGAGCGCCTGCCCGACATCCTGCAGTCCATGGCCGATGCCGACGTCGGCCAGGCCCTGTGCATCTGCACCACCCTGGAAGAGTTCGACGCGGTCCATGCCCTGACCCGTCATCCGCAGCTGTGGGCCACGGTGGGCGTGCACCCGGACAACGAGGGTGTCCGCGAACCGACCCTGGACGACCTGCTGGCGGGCGCGGCCCGCTCCCGGGTGGTGGGCATCGGGGAAACCGGGCTCGACTACTACCGGCTGGAAGGCCGCAGCGTGGCCGACATGGAATGGCAGCGGGAACGCTTCCGCACCCACATCCGGGCTGCGCGCCAGACCGATCTGCCGCTGGTGATCCACACCCGGGCCGCGTCGGACGACACCCTGGCCATCCTGCGGGAGCAGGGCGGATTCGCATCGGCACCTGCCGGCGAACCGGTGGCCCGGGGGGTCTTCCACTGCTTCACCGAAACCGAGGCCGTGGCCCGCGCTGCACTCGATCTGGGTTTCTACATCTCGCTCTCGGGCATCCTGACCTTCCGCAACGCGGCCGATCTGCGCGACGTGGCCCGTTTTGTGCCGCTGGACCGGCTCTTGATCGAGACCGACAGCCCTTATCTGGCACCGGTCCCCCACAGGGGCAAGACGAACACGCCCGCCCTGGTGCCGTGGGTGGCCCGGCAGCTGGCCGAGATCCGCGGCCTGTCGGTGGAGGCAATTGCCGATGCCACCCGGACCAATTTCTGGCGCCTGTTCAACCGGGTCTCACCGGCCTGAAAATCTCAAGCATTGCTTCAAGTTCATGGAAAAACCTGATGTTTTGAAACGAATGTTCTTGGGTTCCACCGCAGCAGTTCTGGTCGCTGCGCTCGGCCCAGGCCTGGCCCTGGCCAATTCGTTCGAGGACTTTTTCACCGCCATCAAGCGCAACGATGTGGAGAAGCTCCAGGCCCTGGCGCGGCGCGGTTTTGACCTCAACACCCTGGATGCCCAGGGTGACCACGGGCTGCTGCTGGCCCTGCGGGCCGATGCCTGGGCGGTGGCGGGCTACCTGATCGCTCAGCCCCAGGTGCAGGTGGAATCCCGCTCCGGTTCGGGCGAGACGCCGCTGATGATCGCGGCCATCAAGGGCCGGCTGGACCTGGCACGGCGCCTCATCGAACGCGGTGCCGAGGTCAACAAACCGGGCTGGACGCCGCTGCACTACGCCGCCACCTTCCCCGGCCCCTCGGCGCCCGACGTGACCCGGCTGCTGCTGGAGCACCATGCCTACATCGACGCCGAATCGCCCAACGGATCGACCCCGCTCATGATGGCCGCCCACTACGGCAACACCACCGTGGTCAAGCTGTTGCTGGAAGAGGGCGCTGACCCGCTGATCAAGAACCAGCTGGGCCTGACCGCGATCGACTTTGCGCACCGGGCCAATCGGGCCGAGGCGGCCGGCATCATCGCGGCCTTCGTCCGGGCCCGGCAGCCGCGCGGCACCTGGTGACCGGCTCCGTAGGTGTAACCCACATTCCCCCGGTGTTGCGCAGACCGGACAATCCCGGCCACCTTCCACCTGAGGAGACGTCGTGAAGTTAGCCAGTCAAAAAGATTTCCTGTCCGGATTGATGTTCACCATCGTGGGTGCCGCCTTTGCGCTCGGCGCACGCGAATTCGATGTCGGCACCGCTGCCCGCATGGGCCCGGGTTACTTCCCGATGATGCTGGGCATCCTGCTGGCTGGCCTGGGCGTCATCGTCACCATCCAGTCGTTCCGCAAGGGCGGGGCAGACGGCGATCCGGTGGGCGCGATCGCCTGGCGGCCCCTGTGCTTCGTGCTGGGCGCCAACCTGCTGTTCGGTGCGCTGCTGGTGGGCGTGCCGGCGCTCGGCATCCCGGCTTTCGGCCTGATCGTGGCGCTGTATGCCCTGGTGATCGTGGCCGGCTTCGCGCAGGCGGGCGGCAGCATCAAGCAGTCGCTGGTGCTGGCCACGGTGCTGGCCGTGGGCAGCTACGGTGCATTCGTCTACATGCTCAAACTGCAGTTCCCGGTGTGGCCTGCCTTCCTGACCGCCTGACCCGGAGATACCTGCCATGGACCTGATCAACAACCTGTCGCTGGGATTCGGTGTCGCGTTCACCTTCCAGAACCTGATTTATGCGTTTGTCGGCTGCCTTCTGGGCACGCTGATCGGCGTGCTGCCCGGCATCGGCCCGCTGGCCACCATTGCGATGCTGCTGCCGGCCACCTATGGCCTGGAGCCGGTGTCGGCGCTCATCATGCTGGCCGGCATCTACTACGGTGCGCAGTACGGTGGTTCGACCACCGCCATCCTGGTCAACCTGCCGGGTGAATCGTCTTCGGTGGTCACCGTGATCGACGGTTACCAGATGGCGCGCAAGGGCAGGGCTGGCCCCGCGCTGGCCGCCGCCGGTCTGGGTTCCTTCTTTGCCGGTTGTGTGGGCACCCTGGTGCTGGCCGCTTTCGCGCCGCCGCTGACCGAGGTGGCCCTGAGCTTCGGGCCGTCGGAGTACTTTGCGTTGATGGTGCTGGGCCTGATCGGTGCCGTGGTGCTGGCCTCGGGCTCGCTGGTCAAGGCGCTGGCCATGATCGTGCTGGGCCTGCTGGTCGGCCTGGTGGGTACCGACGTCAACTCCGGGGTAGCCCGCTACACCTTCGACATTCCCGAGCTCACCGACGGCATCAACTTTGTGGTGATCGCCATGGGTGTGTTCGGCTACGGCGAGATCATCAGCAACCTCTCGCACTCCGAGGAGAAGCGGGAAGTGTTCACCGGCAAGGTGACCGGCATCATGCCGACGGCGGCCGATTTCAAGAACATGCTGCCGGCGGTCATCCGGGGCACGTCGCTGGGCGCGGTGCTGGGCATCCTGCCGGGTGGTGGCGCACTGCTGTCCTCTTTTGCGGCCTACACCATCGAGAAAAAGACCAAGCTCAAGCCGGGTGAGGTGCCTTTCGGCCAGGGCAACATCCGCGGCGTGGCCGCGCCCGAGTCGGCCAACAACGCCGGCTCGCAGACCTCCTTCATCCCGCTGCTGACGCTGGGCATCCCGCCCAACGCCGTGATGGCGTTGATGGTGGGCGCGATGACCATCCACAACATCCAGCCTGGCCCGCAGGTGATGAGCAGCAACCCCGAGCTGTTCTGGGGCCTGATCGCCTCGATGTGGATCGGCAACGCCATGCTGGTGATCCTGAACCTGCCCCTGATCGGCATCTGGATCAAGCTGCTGACCGTGCCTTATCGCTGGCTGTTCCCGGCCATCATCCTGTTCTGCGCCATCGGCGTGTACTCGACCAACAACAACAACTTCGACATCTGGATGGTGGCGCTGTTCGGTCTCATCGGCTATGGCTTCATCAAGCTGGGCTGCGAACCGGCGCCGTTGCTGCTGGGCTTCATCCTCGGTCCGATGATGGAAGAGTACCTGCGCCGTGCGCTGCTGATTTCGCGCGGCGACTGGAGCGTGTTCGTCACCCGGCCGATCTCGGCCTCGCTGCTGGTGGCGGCGCTGGTGCTGCTGGCCATCGTGCTGCTGCCATCGATCAAGAAGAAACGCGAAGAAGCGTTCGTGGAAGACTGATCGGCACCGACACGGGCTTGGTCTGAGCCAAGTGGAACCCGCCAGCGATGGCGGGTTTTGCAGATACCTTGATATTCCACGATGTATATTATGTTTATAAAAAGATCTGGCGGTTCTTCACGGCTCCTTCGGGCCACAACACCCCCCGCAGTGG
>PNMF01000007.1 GCA_013823485.1 Comamonadaceae bacterium | reverse complement strand
CGATGCGGTCACCCAGGCGCCGCTCGGCCGACAGCGACATGCCCGAGCCTTCGCCCAGGCTGGGCAGCGCCTGGGCGCGCGGGCCGTCGCGCACCACCTGGGCCGACAGCGGATAGGCGGAGCACAGGGCCAGGGCCAGACCCAGGGAAGCCAGCGGACGGATCTTCATGCCCGTATGATGCCGCCTCCGATGACCGGTTCAACGAACCCCGCGTAAAAGCCGCCCCATGTCTGTCACAGAATCTTCGCAGCAGCCCCTCACCCACTTTGATGCCCAGGGCCAGGCCCACATGGTCGATGTGGCCGCCAAGGCCAGCACCCACCGGGTGGCGGTGGCGCAGGGGCGCATCGGCATGCTGCCGGCCACCCTGGCACTGATCGAGGGCGGCACCGCCAAAAAGGGCGACGTGCTCGGCATCGCGCGGCTGGCCGGCATCATGGCCGCCAAGAAGACCAGCGACCTCATCCCCCTGTGCCACCCGATCGCCCTGACCCGGGTGGCGGTGGACTTCGAGATCCAGCGCGACACCACCAGCGTGCTGTGCACCGCGCGCGCCGAATGCACCGGCCAGACCGGCGTGGAAATGGAAGCCCTGACCGCCGCCAGCGTCGCCCTGCTGACCATCTACGACATGTGCAAGGCGGTGGACCGCGGCATGACCATCGATGGCGTGCGCCTGATGGAGAAGATGGGCGGCAAGAGCGGCCACTTCGTGGCCGACTGACCTGCCCGACTGACCCGACAGCCTGAAGCGGTCGGTCAGTACGGATCGACCGGCAGGTACTCCAGCGGCAGGCCGGAGGCGGGGTCGATCAGCGCGGTCCAGAACAGGTTGCGCCCCGCCACCGGCAGGTACAGCAGACCGTCCACCGGCCGGCCCAGCTGCTGCGCCATGGCCTCGGCGGCCGCGCGCGCATCGGGCTTGCGCTGCAGCAACTCGGACAAGGGCTTGGCCTCGGCCTTCACGGCGGCCACGGCATCGGGGTAGGGCATCCAGAAATCGGGGCGGGCGCCGAGCGTCGCACCACCCAGCTCGGCGAACATGGCGTCGCTCCGCTCTTGGTCGGAGCGGAACGGCCGCACCGCCACCAGCTGCGGGCGGCCGATCGGCAGCTGCCGCCATTCTTCGGGGGCCTGGGCCAGCAAGGTGGGGTCGACATCCACCGCGTGGATGACCCGGAAACGGTCGACCTCGAAAGCCATGTAGACCGGGCGGGCCTGCACCATGGTCCAGAGCCCGTAACCCAGCGCGCCGAGCTGCAGCAGGCTGATGAGGGCCACATCCATGCGCAACTCCCGCAAGGACTTTCGCGCATTCGCGACGATCAGCGTGGCCGCCGGACCCATGATCACGTCGACCGCGACGATGATCAGGAACAGCTTGACGCCACCCGCCAGCTCTCGGAACGGGTGGGGAAACCAGACCAGGAAGACCAGTGCAGCCACCAGGGCGGCAATGATCAGACTGGCGACCAGATGGGCTCCGGCCCACTGAATGCGTCGGGACATGAATAGATGCTCTCCAAGGCTAACATCAGCCCTACACGGCAACTAATTATGGTCCTGAGGTCGGCTCAAGTTCAATGCGAAAGGTCGATGCCCTGCCAGCGTAAGGGGGCCAGTCAACGGCCTTCATGGCCGGATAGGTGATTTGATCCCGCGCCCAGATGCCACGCGCCTGGTCGACCAGTTCAGGAGGCGTCACCGCGTTGTACCGATGCATCCAAACAAGCGCATCATCGGTTCGTCCGGCAATCGCCAACGCTTGCGCAGCGTAGTAGAGGGCTGGCCCCGTGGTGACGGCCCGTGCGGTTTCTTCCACCCAGGCCAGTTGCTCGGGCTGCATTGGCTTCGAGTAATCCATACGGTACAGAGCCAGTTCGTCGTGCAGCTGATCGAGCACCAGCGGCTGCTTGACTGGTCGGTCCAGTCTATAGCCTACGCCCTGATTGTCAAAGCGCCACTCGGTATATCGCTCTTGGTACGGGAAATAGTCCCAGGCAATTGCGGCTGCGGCAGTCCATACGCAAAGCGCTGCGACCAATGCACCCGAGCGACCAAACCGCAGAACAGCCGGAACGTTGGACGTAGAGCACAGCATGCCGATGCACAGGCCGGCAGGGACCAGCAGATAGAGGTATTGGTGCGGCAGTTCCAGCATTGAGTGAACCGTCAGCGCCATGAGCATCAGCAAAGGCATGAAGCGAGAAGGGTGTTGAACCGCTGCCCGAAACTGGCGCCAACCCCAGATAGAGGCCATCGTGACGAGTAACACCGTCAGCGGCAGACCGACCCAGAGCGCGAGGTCTAGCAAAAGGTTATGGGCATGCCCGAACCGCTGTCCGATATAGATCCCCGGCTGGCTTTCAGCCTGAAGAAAGTAGGGGAAACCAACATCGGTGATGCCGTAACCCCACCACGGACTGTCGATTACTGCCAGGCCGAAGGCCAGCCAGGCATCGATACGGGCACCGTCGATGGCGGACAGACGACCTTCAGCGGTCCCCCTCACGCCCAGCCATTCGGCCACGCTCTGGAAATTGAGCGACCACACTATCAGCACCAGCAACATGGAGGCCCACAAGACGCAAACCCCCACTCCAGCCCAACGCCGCGCGAACACCATGAGGACGACGGCACACATGGCCATTTCCAACATGCCGGCACGCGACTGCGTGAGCACCATTCCCGACACCACCAAACCGAACGCTATAACAAAGATCAGCCCGTTCAACCGGCGCTGCACTCGCCACCAGGTCAAGCCAAGCAATGCCCACGCTTGCAGGGTAGCCAGCAAATTGGGCTGAAGGATGGACCCCGATGGTCGACTCTCACTGGCAATTGGCGTGATCAGCATGGACTGAATGGAGGTGATGTCAGTCGTGTACCACTGGAACCACTGAATCACCTGAATCGGTAGATTGACTAGCGCCGCCAGGATCAAGGCCAGGGTCAGGATGGCCATGAGCCGTTCGCCTGCGATGCCCCGCGCACTGAAACCCATTGCGATCGCTAATGCTGTAGCCCCAACATAGACGCTGGAAACGAAAGCGGTTCCAGCCTTCGGCAGTAACCCCAAGCCCCATTGCAGCCAGGGCAACAGTGACAGGAGCAGCAGGATCATTCCGAACGCAGGCAGCTGTAGTCCTTGACGGGCCTGCCACGCAAGAAGCACGAACATGGCGCCCAAGGCAACTGCCATGACCAACTCATGGTGGAACGCGGTCCATGGCAGCTGATGGTTGGGCACCAGCCAGACAAGGGCCAGCAGGAGGGCTGCCAGGCCATCTTCGAAAGTCTTCAGACGAGGCGATGGATTGGTAGCAGTCATGAGTCCTGGAGCCGAAATAAAAATGGGCCGCTATTGCGGCCCATCAGGAGTGGGTCAGACTCAGTTACCGCGGCACGAACCGGGCAGGAATCGTGCATCGACGGTGGTACCGTCGGTGGGCGAACCACAGCGCCAACGGGCGATCACGTCGCCAGCAGCCGGCGCAACGTCCGCAGAGGTGAAGGGAGCCAGGGTGACCAAGGCACCAGCGGCAATGCCACCACCCACGGTCGACAGGGTAGCGACTTGGATGATACCGGCGTTAGTGACGGTACCTCCAGACACGTA
Organism: Comamonadaceae bacterium; assembly: GCA_013823485.1. GTDB lineage: Bacteria > Pseudomonadota > Gammaproteobacteria > Burkholderiales > Burkholderiaceae_C > Hydrogenophaga. The sequence goes on along the minus strand of PNMF01000007.1, from coordinate 45,019 downwards.
CTGGGTACGCTGGATGTTGCAGTTGTTGGCTACAACGCTCGCGATCGCGGTACCGGCCGGAGCAGTCTGGATTGCTTCAGTCAGCGAAGTACGGCACGAAGAAGCAGCCAGAACCACCTCGGACATGCGGGCACGGACCGTGTAGTCCTGATAAGCCGGCAGGGCGACGGCGGCCAGAATACCGATGATGGCCACCACGATCATCAGTTCGATCAGGGTGAAACCTTTTTGGAGGGTGCGCTTCATTGAAACTCCTAGGAGGGGTACGGGTTGAGGACGCATGGAGAGCAGCAGGATGCGTGCCAGCTGTTGTATGCCCCGTTCGCGTCAGATTTGTCACAGCTGCAGACGCCGACTGACAAATATCGACACGGCGGCCTCCGACAGCGCCAACAATTTTTGTCACTCTTGGGCTGCAAACTTTCAATTGCGACAGGAGCCAGGCAAGTACCGAGTCGCCATGCCGTTGCTGCTCGCCGGGCCGCAGCGCCATTCGGCGATCGCCTGACCACCATGGGTGGTTGCGCTGAAGGCCACACCGCCGGACACGAACGGCGCCATCTGGATGGCGGCGGTGTTCGCGGTGACGCCTCCGCCCAGATTGGCGGCATTGCCGACCACCGTGATGACCGCCGTGGTTCCGTCCACGCTTCCCGACGAGACCATGCGGGTGGGCGTGATGGTGCAGGCCGTGGCCAGAGCGCTCTGGAGGGTGGCGCCCGAGTTGCCGTTGATGATCGTCTCGGTGACGGTGGCGCGGCAGGTGGACGCCGCCAGAATGACCTCGGACACCCGCGCCCGCACGGTGTAATCCTGGTACGAGGGCAAGGCCACGGCGGCCAGGATGCCGATGATGGCCACCACGATCATCAATTCGATCAGGGTGAAACCGCGCTGGAAGATTCCGGGTTTCTCGAGCTTGCGCATGCTGACTCCTGCTGGGAATGAAGCGACCCGGGGTCGCACCACCGAAGGAGTCGGTGGCCCAGCATGAGTACCGGGGGGTCTGGCGGACATCCGGGCGGGCGACGGGTCTGTGCCGCCACGGGATGACCGGTCGGGTCAGATCTCGAAGACCTGCCCGGCCGCGAGCCAGCGGATGTCGTGGCGCGCGGCGGCGTCGAGACGGTGGATCTCGTCCATGATGAGCTCGGTCTCGGCCGGCTTGGTGTGGGTGATGCAGATCGGGTAGCGGCTGCCGGGTGCGATGGCCGCCAGTTCTTCGGCCAGGCTGCCGGGTGACAGGTGCTGGCTGCGCCGGGCCAGCTCGCTCTCGCGGTCGCTGAACGCGGTTTCAATGACCAGCTGCGCCACCGGCAGCTGGTTCACCCGGGCCCAGAAGGCCGGGTTGCGGCCGGTGTCGCCGCTGAAGACCCAGGCGCCGCCGGAGCCCCAGGCGGCAAAGCCCACGGCCGGGACACTGTGCACCGCCGGCAGGGCTTCCACGGTCTTGCGCCCGTCGGTCCAGCTTTCGCCGACCTGCAGCGGCGCAAATGCCAGCAAGGGGTGGTCGGTGCTGGGGATGGCGGTGAAGTCGGGCCAGATGAGGCCGTTGAACAGGTGGGCCCGCAGCGCGGCAATGGTGTCGGGCAGGGCATGCACCTGTACCGCACCGGCCCCGCGGGCCAGCCGGGAGGAAGCAACCGCATCCAGCATCAGCGGCAGCGCAGCCACATGGTCCAGGTGCGCGTGGGTGATGAACACATGGTTGACGGAGGCCATGAGCGCCAGCGGGAGGTCGCCCACGCCGGTGCCGGCGTCGATGAGGACGTCGTCATCCAGCAGGAAAGCGGTTGTTCGGCAGCCCTGCGCAATGGCGCCGGAACAGCCCAGAACCTGGATCTTCATGGCGGGCGGAACTCGGGTCTGATCTTCGGAAGTGAGGCGTCAGACTAACCGGTCGGCCCTGTCAGGCACAGGACTTATTTGGCAAAAATCCGATCCGGAGCAGGCAAGGCAGCCCCGGAGGCCCGAAAAAGACTCACTGGAGCACGAACTGCATCTGGGTGCCGGCCAGTTCGAGCAGGTCGCCGTCGCGCAGCTCGACCGATTCGTCGCCCAGCGCCTGGCCATTCACCGACGGGCGGACGACGCCTTCCACCACGGCAATCACATAGGCGGTCTGGCGCCGGGTGATGGCGGCCACGGCGACCCCGGGCTTGCCGATGGTGGTGACCACCTTGACCAGGGGCACCTCGCGGCCGGCCGCCGAGCCGGACATGACCCGGATGGCGGCATTGCCCACCGGAGCGGCATTGGCACCGACCACGCTGCCGGCGTTGATGACCATGGTCTTCTCGTAGGACTCGGCCGGGATGTCGGCGCCTTCCTGGATGAACCGGATCTTGTACTTGCCGATCTCGACCGTGTCGTTGCTGGCCAGCGGCTGCTTCTTGACCGCCTTGCCGTTGACGTAGGTGCCGTTGGTGCTGTTGAGGTCTTCGATGGTGACGGCAGAACCCGACATCTGGAGCACGGCATGCTCACCGCTGACCGCCAGGTTGTCGATGACGATGTCGTTGTACGGACGGCGACCAAGGGTGGTGCGGTCTTTGGTCAGCTGAACTTCCTTGATGACGACGCCGTCGATGGAAACGATCATTTTCGGCATGGCCGACTCCTGTGTCCTGTCCGTTTTTGAGGTTGTTTATCGTCCGAGCATGCGGGACAGCAGCCCTTTGCGGACCTGCCGATCACTTGCCTGCGTCAGTATCACCGAAATATTGTCGCGTCCGCCCGCGTCGTTGGCCGCATCGACCAGAGCGTGGCATTTTTCCTCCAGTGTTCCCGCGGTGACCAGCAGGGTGGCCATGCGTTCGTCCCGGACCATGTCGCTCAGGCCGTCGGAGCAGAACAGGAACAGGTCGCCGTCTTCCACCCGGAATTCGTTCACCTCGAGCTGGACGCTGTCCTCCACGCCGAGCGCGCGCGTCACCAGGTTCTTGTGGGTGGCGTACTGGGCCTGCTCCAGCGAGATCAGGCCGGCATCGATCTGCTCCTGCAGCAGCGAGTGGTCGCGGGTGATCTGCACGAATTCGCCGCGGCGCAGCCGGTAGCAACGCGAGTCGCCGACGTGACCGATCATGGCCCGTCCGTCCATGAACACGCCCATGACCAGTGTGGTGCCCATGCCGGCGTAACCCGCGTGGGCGTTGGCGGCGTTGAAGATCGAGCGGTTGGCGTTGTCGACGCACACCTCCATGGCGCGGCGCAGCTCGCGCGGGCTGGACTCGAAGCCCCCTTCGGCGATCCAGCGGCCCAGTTCGGTCTTGATGAAGCCGGTGGCCATGGCGCTGGCCACCTCCCCGGCGTTGTAGCCGCCCATGCCGTCGGCCAGCACGGCGATGTGGGTCTCGGTGTCCAGGGCCACCGAGTCCTCATTGTTGTCTCGCACCATGCCGGTGTCGGTGAGACAGTAGTACTCGAAATTCATGATTGGTCGGCTTTATAACCGTATATCCGGTTGATCCGGACCGGGAAGCGATCGGACGGTCGATACAGAGAGGGGTAGGGTGACTTCTGCCGCAAACGGGGCGGTCGGCGGCGTTTCGTCCGGTATCAGGGCGATGAGTCGGCGCAGCTCGGCCGCCATCTGGGCGCCGGTCTGGAAACGGTCTTGCGGCTGCTTGGCCATGGCACGGGCCACGCACTCGCCCAGCTCGGGCGGCAGGTCGGGGCGCAGGGTGGCCAGCGGCGTCGGCGGCTCGTTGGTGATCCGGAACATGAGCGCGGCGAGCGACTCCCCCTGGAAGGGCAGGCGGCCGGTGAGCAGCTGGAACAGGGTGACGCCCAGGGCATAGAGGTCGGCTCGGCCGTCGACCCGCTGCCCGGCCAGCTGCTCCGGCGACATGAAGCTCGGGGTGCCCAGCACCAGGCCGGTCTTGGTGCGGCTGCTGTCGGTCACCCGGGCGATGCCGAAGTCGGTCACCTTGACCACCTGGGTGGCCGGGTCGACCATGATGTTGCCCGGCTTGATGTCTCGGTGAACCACGTTCTGGGCATGCGCATGGTCCAGCGCCAGAGCGACCTTCTCGCCGATCTCCAGCACGCGCGCGGCCGGCAGGCGGTCCTCCGGGCGGGTATGCCGGGTCAGGTCGTGACCGGAGAGCAGCTCCATGGCGATGAAGGCCAGGTCGTGTTCCTCGCCGGCATCGAAGATGGTCACGATGTTGGGGTGCTGCAGACGGCCGGCGGTTTCGGCCTCGCGGAAGAAGCGTTCGCGGGCCTCCTGCAGCTCCTGGCCTTCGAATTCGGCCGACAGCGCCAGGGTCTTGATGGCCACCGAGCGGCCGATCTTCGGGTCCCGCCCGAGGTACACCACACCCATGGCGCCTTTGCCGAGCGGCTTCTCCACCCGGTAGCGGCCCAGCATCGGCTGCTCCACGCCCGGCTCGCCCAGCACCAGGGTGCCGCCGGGGTGCGGCGGGCCGCCGCCCAGCACCACGGCGCCGGCCAGCTGCCGGGCGCGCTCCAGCCGGGTGGCAGCGTCGGCGTCGGCGGCATCGAGCCGCAGCATGTGCTCGTAGACCGCAACAGCCTTGTTGAACTGCCGCTTGCGTTCAAAGTCCTGGGCCAGCAGACGCAGGTTGTCGGCCACGGCTTCGGTCAGCGGAACGCGCTGCAGCCGGTCGAAGGCCTGGTCCAGCTGCCCCTGGCTCTGCAGCTGCAGGGCCATGAGGCGGTTGGTCTCGGCCGACTCCTGGTCCGAACGGCGCTTGAGGGTCTCGGTGACCAGGAAGCGGCGGGTCGTCAGTGCAAGATGGCCCACCAGCAACAGCAGCAGCGGCAGCATGAACTGCAGCCACAGGGCGCCCTTGACCAGCAGCAGCCAGGCACCGGCGGCCATCAGCAAGGTGCCGGCTGCGGTGAACACCGCCGCCGGGGCAGCCCGCAGCCGGGGCAGCACCAGCACCAGATACAGGCCGACCAGCAGCACCGCCCCGGTCTCGGCCATGGCGGCCCAGTGGGGGCGGGTGAAATGGTGACCCTGCAGCAGGCTGGAAACGCTGTGCGCGACGATGGTCACCGGGGACGTGGCCGGCGAGACCGGCGTCGGGAAAGCGGTACCGACCCCGGCAGCGGTCGCGCCGATGATCACGATCTTCCCGGCGTACTTGGCCGCATTGATGCGACCGGTCACCACGTCGTAGAAGGAGTCGGTGGCGAAGGGCGGCTGGCCATCTGCATCGGGGTAGAACTGGGGCAGCAGCCGGCCCGACGCATCGGTTGCCATGAACTCGTTGCCGAGGCGGACGCCGGCGCCGGGCACCTGGTTGATGTCGCCGGGTCGCAGGTTCAGGCTGTGGGCCGCCACCGCCAGCGCCAGCGAGGGAACGGCGAACCCGTCGTAGTCGACCAGCAAAGGCTCGCGCCGCACCGCGCCGTCGGCGTCCGGTTGCTGGTTCAGGTGGCCCACCGCCACCGCCGGCTCGCCGAGCAGGGGCAGCGGCTGCAGGCTGCCCCGGGCGGGCAGCCCCATGCCGGTGATCTGGCCGACGGCGTGCCGCTGCGCATAGGCCGGCAGCGGGTTGTCCAGGCGTCCGCGCGGCGCACCCAGCTCGAACACCGAGCCCAGCACCACATTCCCGGCCTGGCCGATGCTGCGCGCCAGCCGGGCGTCGGAGTCCAGCCGGGATTCGGTCTGCCCGATGAAGGCGAGCAACTGCTCCCGGGACAGCGGCCCGAGGTCGAGAAAGGCACTGGGCATGCTCGATCGACCCTCGATCTGCTCGCGCAGATCGCGCAGCGGCGCCAGTGCGCGCTCGCTTTGCGGCTCGACGAAGAATGCCGTGTGGGCAATGGTCTTGGCGCCGCCGGCCACCAGCTGGTCGATCAGGTCGGCGTGCACCTCGCGCGGCCAGGGCCAGCGGCCGATGTTGGCGATGCTGGTGTCGTCGATGGCGATCACCGCCACCTGATCGCTGGGCTCGCGCCCGCTGGCGGTGCTGGCCCGGTCGTAGAAGCGGCGGTCCAGTCCCTGCACCAGGTCGGTGCCGAGGTACAGCAGCATCACGGCCAGCAGCACCACCGCGCCCACGATCATGTCGGGACGGCGCGGGCGCTGGCGGGAGTTTCGCGATGAATCTGGGCGGGAGGACACAGGCGAGCGGGGACAGGCGGGGTTTCAAGGCCCCGGAACGGGGACGGTCCAGCGCACCCGGGCATGTGCACCCGACCATCGGGCGCACGGTTGCATTTTGTTGCATGCACCCATGCCGGGCAACGGCACCAGGGAGGATCGTCGTGCAAAACGGCACGATCCTTGTCGACAGACGGCATCGCCATGCAAAAAGGGCAACGTTTCCGTTGCCCTTTTCCTACGGTGCGCCTTCGTCACCGGCTTCAGCGGCACCTGGACCCGGCGGGTCCGGCGCCCGCTCAGATCAGCGATTTGAGGATGCGGCCCATCTCGGACGGGTTGCGGGTCACCTTGAAGCCGCACTCTTCCATGATGGCCAGCTTGGCGTCGGCCGTGTCGGCACCACCGGAGATCAGCGCGCCGGCGTGGCCCATGCGCTTGCCGGGAGGGGCGGTCACACCGGCGATGAAGCCGACGATGGGCTTCTTCATGTTCGCCTTGCACCACAGGGCGGCCTCGGCTTCGTCGGGGCCACCGATCTCGCCGATCATGATCACGGCGTCGGTGTCCGGATCGTCGTTGAACGCCTTCATGACGTCGATGTGCTTCAGGCCGTTGATGGGGTCGCCACCGATGCCCACGGCGCTGGACTGACCCAGACCGATTTCGGTCAGCTGGGCCACGGCTTCATAGGTCAGGGTGCCCGAGCGGGACACCACGCCGATGCGGCCCTTGCGGTGGATGTGGCCGGGCATGATGCCGATCTTGATCTCGTCGGGCGTGATCAGGCCGGGGCAGTTGGGGCCGAGCAGCAGCGTCTTCTTGCCGCCGGCGGCTTCCTTGGCCTTCATGCGGTTGCGCACTTCCAGCATGTCGCGCACCGGAATGCCTTCGGTGATGCAGATGGCCAGGTCGAGGTCGGCCTCGACGGCTTCCCAGATGGCGGCGGCTGCGCCGGCGGGCGGCACATAGATCACCGACACGGTGGCGCCGGTCTGCTGGGCGGCTTCCTTGACGGTCGAGTAGATCGGGATGTTGAAGATCGACTCGCCGGCCTTCTTCGGGTTCACGCCGGCCACGAAGCAGTTCTTGCCGTTGGCGTATTCCTGGCACTTCTCGGTGTGGAACTGGCCCGTCTTGCCGGTGATGCCCTGGGTGATGACCTTGGTGTCTTTGTTGATGTAGATCGACATGTTGCTTCTCCGGGGCTTAGGCTTTGACGGCGGCAACCACTTTTTGAGCGGCTTCGGCCATGGTGTCGGCGCTGATGATGGGCAGGCCCGACTCGGCCAGCATCTTCTTGCCCAGCTCTTCGTTGGTGCCCTTCATGCGGACCACCAGCGGCACATTCAGGTTGACGGCGCGGCAGGCGGTGATGACGCCTGTGGCGATGGTGTCGCACTTCATGATGCCGCCGAAGATGTTGACCAGGATCGCCTTGACCTTGTCGTTCTTCAGCATGATCTTGAAGGCTTCCGTGACCTTCTCGGGGGTGGCACCGCCGCCCACGTCCAGGAAGTTGGCCGGCTCGGCGCCGAACAGCTTGATGGTGTCCATGGTGGCCATGGCCAGACCGGCGCCGTTGACCAGGCAGCCGATGTTGCCGTCCAGGCTGATGTAGGCGAGGTCGAACTTGGAGGCCTCGATCTCGGCGGGATCCTCTTCGTCCAGGTCACGCAGGGCCACGATCTCGGGGTGGCGGAACAGGGCGTTCGAGTCGAAGTTGAACTTGGCGTCCAGGGCGACCACGTTGCCCTTGCCGTCGCGGTTCAGCGGGTTGATCTCGACCAGCGACGCATCGGTGTCCATGTAGCACTTGTAGAGCTTCTGGCAGATGTCGATGAACTGCGCCTGCGAGTCGGCCGGCATGCCGATGCCGCGGGCCAGTTCCTCGCCTTGTGCCTGGGTCAGCCCGATCAGCGGGTCGACAAACAGGGTGATGATCTTCTCGGGCGTGGAATGGGCCACTTCCTCGATGTCCATGCCGCCTTCGCTGGAGGCGATGAAGGCCACCTTCTGGGTCGCGCGGTCGGTGACCACGGACAGGTAGTACTCCTTCTGGATGTCGGCGCCGTCTTCAATATAGAGACGGCGGACCTTCTGGCCTTCCGGGCCGGTCTGGTGCGTCTTGAGCTGCATGCCCAGGATCTGGGCGGCCAGTTCCTTGACCTGCTCGATGCTCTTGGCCACCTTGACGCCGCCACCCTTGCCGCGGCCACCCGCGTGGATCTGGGCCTTGACCACCCAGACCGGGCCGCCGAGTTTCTGGGCGGCTTCCACCGCTTCCTGCACCGTGAAGGCCGGGATGCCGCGCGGCACCGGCACACCGAACTGGCGCAGGATGTCCTTGCCCTGGTATTCGTGAATCTTCATGAGTTCTCTCTCAAGGATGGGTCAGATGTCCGGCGCGGCGAGGGTGGCCGGGGACGGGGCTCGGGTGAGCAACCGGGGACTGTATCATGGTGCGATGCACCAAACCGGGTCGCGATCCCGGCCGTAATTATGGCCAACCGGCCTGAAACCCAACTGACACGGAGCGCGCCATGGCCCAGGTTTTCATCGACGGCGAAGCCGGCACCACCGGACTGCAGATCCGCGAACGGCTGCAGGGCATGGCCGGCGTGGAGCTGGTGAGCATCGATCCGGCCCGCCGCAAGGACCCGGCGGCCAAACGCGAACTGATGGCCGGCGTCGACCTGGTCATCCTGTGCCTGCACGACGACGCGGCCCTCGAATCGGTGGCCATGATCGACAGCCTTCCCGGCCGCAAGCCCCGCATCATCGACGCCTCCACCGCCCACCGCTGCGCACCGGGCTGGGTTTACGGCTTCCCGGAACTGGCCGCCGGCCAGCGCGAAGCCGTGGTGCAGGCCGACCGGGTGGCCAACCCCGGCTGCTACGCCACCGGCGCCATCGCGCTGCTGCGCCCGCTGGTGCAGGCCGGCCTGATTCCGGCCGACTTTCCGCTGGCCCTGCCCTCGGTCAGCGGCTACTCGGGCGGCGGCCGCAGCATGATCGAGGCCTACGAGGCCGGCCAGGCTCCGCTGTTCGAGGCCTATGCGCTGGGCCTGTCGCACAAGCACCTGCCGGAGATCCTGCGCTACACCGGCCTGAGCCGCCGACCCATCTTCATTCCGGCGGTGGGCAACTTCCGCCAGGGCATGCTGGTGCAGTTGCCGCTGCACCTGGACGATCTGCCGTGCCGCCCGACCGCCGCCGATCTGCACGACGCACTGGCGCGCCACTACGCGGACAGTGCCGCCGCCGGTGGCTGGGTGCAGGTGCTGCCGGCCACCGACAACGGCAAGCTCGACGCCACCGCCCTGAACGACACCAACCGGCTGGAGCTGCGGGTGTTCGCCAACGAAGCGCACCGCCATGCGGTGCTCATCGCCCGCCTGGACAACCTGGGCAAGGGCGCCAGCGGCGCGGCGGTGCAGAACCTGCAGCTGATGCTGGGGCTGTGATCAGTCGTCCCCGCCGCTGACGACGCGGCGGATGGCCTCGGTGCCGAAGCCGCGCGAAGCCAGGAAGCGCATCTGCCGGGCCCGGCCCGCCGCATCGGGCGCCGGTTCGCCGAACTTGCGGCGCCAGACTTCACGGGCCCGCTCGACCTCGGTGCGGCGCAAGGCGTCCAGCGCCTCGGCCATGGCCTCGGAGCTCACGCCCTTGGCCTGGAGTTCCTGCTTCACACGGCCCGTGCCCAGCCGGGCGGCACGCCGGTGCACCACCGACTCCACCACCCGCTGCTCACTGATGAAGCCCTTGGCCTGCAGGTCGTCCAGCGCCCGGGCCAGTTCGCCGGGCTCGGTCTCGTGCGGGGCCAGCTTGCGCTCCAGCTCGGCCCGCGAATGCTCGCGGCCGGCCAGCAGGCGCAGGGCGCGGCCCTTGAGCGAGAGCGTCTGGAAGCCCACCGGTGCAGCGACAGGGAAGCCCGGGACGGCTTATTCGGCGACTTCGGCGTCGGCCTTGGCTTCCGCCTTGGCCTTGGACTTGCGGCCGGCAGGGGCTGCGGGCTCGCCGGCACCGCCGTCCACCGGCAGCAGGGGCACGCCCAGCTCGGTGCGCACCTTGTTCTCGATCTCCAGGCGCAGTTCGGGGTTCTCGCGCAGGAATTCGCGGGCGTTGTCGCGGCCCTGGCCGATCTTTTCGCCGTTGTAGGCGTACCAGGCGCCGGACTTCTCGATCACGCGGTTGAGCACGCCGAGGTCCAGGATTTCGCCCTCGCGGCTGATGCCCTCCCCGAACAGGATGTCGAACTCGGCCGTCTTGAACGGCGGGCTGACCTTGTTCTTGACCACCTTGACCTTGGTCTCGTTGCCGATCGCCTCTTCGCCCTTCTTGATGGTGCCGGTGCGGCGGATGTCCAGACGGACCGAGGCGTAGAACTTCAGCGCGTTGCCGCCGGTGGTGGTTTCGGGGCTGCCGAACATCACGCCGATCTTCATGCGGATCTGGTTGATGAAGATCACCGTGCAGTTGGTCTTCTTGATGGTGGCGGTGAGCTTGCGCAGCGCCTGGCTCATGAGGCGGGCCTGCAGGCCGGGCAACTGGTCGCCCATTTCGCCTTCGATCTCGGCCTTGGGCGTGAGCGCGGCGACCGAGTCGACGACCACCAGGTCGACCGCACCGGAACGCACCAGCGAGTCGACGATTTCCAGGGCCTGCTCGCCGGTGTCGGGCTGGGAGATGAGCAGGTCGGGCAGGTTGACGCCGAGCTTCTGGGCGTACTGCACGTCCAGTGCGTGTTCGGCGTCGACGAAGGCGCAGGTGCCGGCGAGCTTCTGCATTTCGGCGATGACCTGCAGGGTCAGCGTGGTCTTGCCGGAGGATTCCGGGCCGTAGATTTCGATGACGCGGCCGCGCGGCAGACCGCCGACGCCCAGCGCGATGTCCAGGCCCAGCGAACCGGTGGACACGACCTGGATGTCCTCGATGGCCTCGCCCTCGCCCAGCCGCATGATGGTGCCCTTGCCGAACTGCTTCTCGATCTGGGCCAGGGCGGCCTGCAGGGCTTTGGCCTTTTCGGCGTTGAGGGGGTGGTTGGCTTTCGTTCCGGTTTCCATGCGAGGCTCCTGGTGGGTGGGGTTGCATCCAGCACTGGATGGGTGAACAGCAGTGTAGCGGCGAATACTTTTCCAAATCATGATTTTTTGGTCAGTTTGCCTTACCATTTGCGGCCATGACACCTGGCCCCCGGAACCTCCCCGACGACGACGCACCGGACGACCGCTGGCGCGGCGGTCACCTGGGCCGGTTGCTGGGCGAAGCCGTGCGGCGCTTCGACGCGCGCGTGCTGCAGCTCATGGCCGACGACCGCGAAGTGCCCCTGGGGCTGGCGCATCTGGCCGAGCGCGATCAGGTGGGCGCGGCCCATGTGCACATCACCCGCCACCTGTCGCTGCGCGGCTCGCGCCTGACCGAGCTGGCCGCCCACGCCGGCATGACCAAGCAGGCCATGGGCGATCTGGTGTTGCAGTGCGAAGCCTGGGGGCTGGTGCAGCGCGAGCCGGACCCGCTGGACCGGCGGGCCCGGCGGATCGTGTTCACGCCCACCGGCCTGCAGTGGCTGGGTGCCTTCCGGCGTGCGGTGGCCCAGGCCGAGGCGGAGTTTCAGGGCCAGGTCGGCCCGGACGTGGCTACCGTGGTCAGCCTGGGGCTGGAGGCCTACGCCCGCGCCTGACACCCCGGGGGGCACCCTAGAATCCGATCAGAACCACGAGGAGACAGGCATGCGGATCCTGATTGCAGAAGACGACCAGGTGCTGGCGGACGGGCTGCTGCGCAGCCTTCGGGCCGCCGGCGCGGCGGTGGACCATGTGGCCAGCGGGGCCGAGGCCGACGCCGCCCTCATGACCAACAACGAGTTCGACCTGCTCATCCTCGACCTGGGCCTGCCCCGCCTGCACGGCCTGGAGGTGCTCAAGCGGCTGCGCTCGCGCGGCTCGCAGCTGCCGGTGCTGATCCTGACCGCGGCCGACAGCATCGAGGAACGCGTCAAGGGCCTGGACTACGGCGCCGACGACTACATGGCCAAGCCGTTCAGCCTGCAGGAGCTCGAAGCCCGGGTCCGGGCGCTCACGCGGCGCGGCATGGGCGGCACCACCAACACCATCCGCCACGGCCCGCTGGAGTACGACCAGGCCGGTCGGGTGGCCACCATCGACGGCAAGATGATCGAGCTCTCGGCCCGCGAACTCGGCCTGCTGGAGGTGCTGCTGCAGCGCGCCGGCCGCCTGGTCAGCAAGGACCAGCTGGTGGAGCGGCTCTGCGAATGGGGCGAAGAGGTGAGCAACAACGCCATCGAGGTCTACATCCACCGCCTGCGCAAGAAGATCGAGAAGGGGCCGATCCGCATCGCCACGGTGCGTGGCCTGGGCTACTGCCTTGAAAAAATCCCCGGCTGAACCGGACCGGGCCGGCTCGGTCGGCTTCGGGCTGTTCCAGCGCGAGCAGCGCAGCCTGTTCGGCGAGATCCTGGACTGGATGCTCACCCCGCTGCTGCTGCTGTGGCCGCTGTCGCTCGCGCTGACCTGGTTCGTGGCCCAGGGCATTGCCAGCAAGCCTTTTGACCGGGCACTCGAATTCAACCTGCAGGCGCTGACCCAGCTGGTGGTGAACAACGACGGCCGGGTGATGTTCGTGCTGAACTCCCAGGCGCGCGACCTGCTGCGGGCCGACGACAGCGACCTGGTGTACTACCAGGTCGTGGACGCCCGGGGACGCCTGATCAGCGGCGAGGGCGACTTTCCCTCGCCCCAGGACGACCTCGCGCCCGGCCCCGGCCGGGTGCTGCTGCGCGATGACGTGGTGCGCGGCGACGAGGTGCGTGTGGCCTATACCTGGCTGGACCGCAACGACGCCGCCGGCCCGGTGCTGATGCAGGTGGCCGAGACCAAGGGCAAACGCTCCACGCTGGCCAACGAGATCATCAAGGGCGTGATGGTGCCGCAGTTCGTCATCCTGCCGCTGGCGGTGCTGCTGGTGTGGCTGGCGCTGGTGCGCGGCATCCGGCCGCTGTCGGAGCTGGAGCAGCGCATCCGGGCCCGACGGCCGGACGACCTGAGCCCGATCGAGGAATCGTTCATACCGCAGGAAGTGGCGCCGCTGGTGTCCTCCATCAACGACCTGCTCACCCGCCTGAAGGCCTCGCTCACCACGCAGCGGCGCTTCCTGGCCGATGCGGCCCACCAGCTCAAGACGCCGCTGGCCGGTCTGCGCATGCAGGCCGAGCTGGCCCAGCGGGAGACCGATCCGCGCGAACTGCGCGGGTCGCTGCAGCAGATCTCGCGCTCCAGCGCACGGGCCACGCACACCGTCAACCAGCTGCTGGCGCTGGCCCGCGCCGAATCCACCGGCAGGGCGTTGCCGAGCGCCCGCATCGACCTGGCGCGGCTGGTGCAAGGCGTGGTGCAGGACTCGGTGCCGCGTGCGCTGGATGCCGGCATCGACCTGGGCTACGAGGGGCCGGACGAGATGCCGCCCGAACTGCACCCGATGGGCAACCCCGTGCTGCTGCAGGAGATGGTGCGCAACCTGGTGGACAACGCCATCGCGTACTCGGGCCGTGGCGGCGTGGTCACCGCGCGGGTGCTGGCCGACCGCTTCAGCGGCGTGCAGGTGCTGCAGGTGGAAGACGACGGCCCGGGCGTGCCGGAGAACGAGCGCCACCTGGTCATGCAGCCGTTCTACCGGGCGCTGGGCACCAACGTCGACGGCTCAGGCCTGGGCCTGGCCATCGTCCAGGAGATCGCTCAGCAACACGGCGCCACGGTGCAGATGGAAGACGCCCATCCCGAGCGGGCGCAGCGCGGGCTGCGGGTGACGGTGAAGTTCGTGCCGAAGCCCGACGAAGCTCAGGCCGGCTTGTAGACGTTGAGCTGCAGACGCTCGCGCTCGACCGCGCGGGCCACGGCCGGCACGGCGGCGAAGCGCTGGGCCAGATCCCAGGTGGCCGGCAGGGTGGTCGGGTCGATGCCGGCATAACCGCCCCAGCGCAGCAGGGTCAGGGCATAGGCGTCGAGCACGCCGGGCTGGGCGCCGCCGAGCCAGGGCGAGGCGGCAGCGGCCAGCGCCTCCATCTCGCCCAGCAGCTCCCGGTAGGCCTGCACCGCGTGCGCCTTGATGGCGGTCTGCGCGGCTTCGTCGGCGGTGAATTTCTGGGGCATGAACACATGGGTGAAGGTGGGGTGCACCGTGTTGTTCATCCACATGAGCGTCTGCAGCGCGCGGGTGCGGGCCATGCCGCTGGCCGGCAGCAGGCCGGCTTGCGGGAACAGGCTGTCGATGTGCAGCGCGATGGCGGGAATCTGGGTGACCACGTCAGTGCCGTCCACCAGCACCGGCACCTGGCCGCGCGGGTTCAGGGCCAGGTACTCGGGCGAGCGCTGCTCGCCCTTGTGCAGCTTGACCACCATCGGCTCGAAGGTGGCGCCGGCCAGCTCCAGGGCGGCATGGGGCACGAAGGAACAGGCACCGGGGGCGAAGAACAGCTTGAGGCTCATGGGTAGGTCTCCTGGGGGGTCATTGCAGGTGCTGGCCGACCAGGCCAGCGATCTCGAACATGGTCACGGCGTCCTTGCCGAACACCGGGCGCAACTTGTCATCGGCGTTGATGCGGCGCTTGTCGGCGGCATCCTGCAGGCCGTTGGCCTTGATGTAGTCCCACAGCTTCTTGACCACCTCGGGACGCGACACCGGCCCTTCGCCGATGACCGCCGCCAGCGCGGCGCTGGGCTGCTTGCCGGTGGCGGCCGTGGTCTTGCGCGGTGCCTTGGGTGCAGCGGCTTTTTTGGCCGCAGGCGCCTTTTTCGCGGCAGCGGCCTTCTTGGCGGGTGCCGCCTTGGCCGCCGGCCGCGTGGAGGTCTTGCGCGGCGGGTATTTGCTTTCGCGCTGCTCGAACTCGAAGTTCACCTTGCCGGCCTCCTTGTCCCAGGCCAGGAAGGCCTTGAAGGCGCGGCGGGTGCGCATGGAGACGAACTTGTCGAGCAGGTCGGTCTTGCCGGTGGCCAGCAGCTTGGCCATCTGTTCGCGCGCCACCGGCTGCTGCAGGATGACCTTGCCGCTCTTGAAGTCGCAGCTCGGTGTGGGCTGCTGCGCAGTGGGCACCGCGCGCTCGCACACATAGTTGGCCCCGTGCTCGTGCACCGCACCGCCGCACTTGGGGCAGGCGCCCAGCGATTCACTGGCGGTGAAGTCGACCAGCTCGCCGGTCTCTTCGGCGTTCTTGTCGTCGCCGAAGTCGAACTCCAGCTTCCAGTTGCGGTCCTCGTCGCTGAACTTCAGCACCATCTCGGCCACGAAGGGCCAGCCGGCCTTGGACCGGAAGCCCTCCAGGGGCCCGATGTGGCGGTCGCGCACGAAGGCCTCGGCCTCGTCGATCTCGAAGGTGCGGCCGGCCGGCGACTTGGTGAACGAGAAGCCGCAGCCCTCGCTGGTGCCGTCGGCGCCAGTGCACGCATAACGCCGGTAGTTCTCCTTGACCACGCCACCGCAGTTCGGGCACGGCGACTGCAGCGTGGCGTAGTTGCCCGGCACCGTGTCGCGGTCGTATTCCTTGGCCTTCTTCACCAGCCGTTCGGTCATGGCGGCGATGTCGGCCATGAAGGCCTCGCGGCTGAGCCGGCCCTGTTCCATCTGGGCCAGCTTGTATTCCCATTCGCCGGTGAGCTCGGGGCGCGAGAGTTCTTCCACCTCCAGGCCGCGCAGCAGCGTCATGAGCTGGAACGCCTTGGCGGTGGGGATGATCTCGCGGCCCTCGCGCAGCATGTACTTTTCGGTCAGCAGGCCTTCGATGATGGCGGCGCGGGTGGCCGGGGTGCCCAGGCCCTTTTCCTGCATGGCCTCGCGCAGCTCGTCGTCGTCCACCAGCTTGCCGGCGCCTTCCATGGCGCCCAGCAGGGTGGCCTCGCTGTAGCGGGCCGGCGGCCGGGTCTTGAGGCCCTTGGCCTCGACCGACTCGGTGCGCACCGTCTCGCCCTCGCGCACCGGCACCAGGTTCTGGCCCTTGTCGCCTTCCTTGGCGTCGACCACATCCTCGGCCGCTTCCTTGCCGTACACCGCCATCCAGCCCGGCTTGACCAGCACCTTGCCTTCGGTCTTGAAGTGGTGGTTGAGCACGGTCGAGATGCGGGTGGTGACCATGAACTCCGCGCTCGGGAAGAACACCGCCAGGAAGCGGCGCACCACCAGGTCGTAGAGCTTCTGTTCGGCTTCCGACAGGCCGCTGGGCGCCTGCAGGGTCGGAATGATGGCGAAGTGGTCCGACACCTTGCTGTTGTCGAAGACGCGCTTGCTCGGCCGGATGTAGCCGTTGTTGAGCGCGGTCAGCGCAAACGGCGCCAGGTGCTTCATGCCGCTGTCGGCCAGCATCTCGAAGGTCTGCTTGACCGTGGGCAGGTAGTCCTCGGGCAGGGCGCGCGAATCGGTACGCGGGTAGGTCAGGGCCTTGTGGCGCTCGTACAGGCTCTGCGCCAGCTGCAGCGTGGTCTTGGCCGAAAAGCCGAAGCGGCCGTTGGCCTCGCGCTGCAGGCTGGTCAGGTCGTAGAGCAGACCGCTGGCCTGGGTGGTGGGCTTGCTCTCCTCGGTGACGCTGGCCGCCTTGCCGCGCACCGCCTCGACGATGGCCAGGGCCTCGCGCTGGTCCCAGAAGCGATCGGCGCGCAGGTCGGCCACACCCTCGCCGTTCGCGTCGTCGCCGGTGGGCTTCTTGAAGGCGGGGTCGAACCACTTGGCGGGGTACTCGCCGGCCTCGGCCAGGAAGCTGGCGTGGATCTCCCAGTAGTCGCGGGCGCGGTGGGCGCGGATCTTTTCCTCCCGCTCGACCACGATGGACAGCGTGGGCGTCTGCACCCGGCCCACGGTGGTGAGGAAGAAGCCGCCGTCGCGCGAGTTGAAGGCGGTCATGGCGCGGGTGCCGTTGATGCCGACCAGCCAGTCGGCCTCGGAGCGGCTGCGGGCCGCGTCGGCCAGGCCGCGCATCTGGGCATCGCTGCGCAGCTGCTCGAAACCTTCGCGGATGGCGGCCGGCGTCATGGACTGCAGCCACAGGCGCTGCACCGGCTTGCCCAGCCCCGCGTACTGGCCGTTCTTCAGGCCGCCGGCGTACTGCTCGATCAGCCGGAAGATCAGCTCGCCCTCGCGGCCCGCGTCGCAGGCGTTGATGAGGGTGCCCACGTCCTTGCGCTTGGCCAGCTTCACCACCGCGTTCAGGCGCGACTTGGCCTTGTCGATCGGCTTGAGTTCGAAGTACGGCGGCAGCACCGGCAGGTGGGCAAAGCTCCACTTGCCGCGCTTGACGTCGAACTGTTCGGGCGCGGCGATTTCCACCAGGTGGCCCACGGCCGAGGTGACGACATAACCGTCGTTCTCGAAGTGGTCTTCGTGCTTGTCGAACTTGCCGGCCACCGGCGTGAGCGCACGCACGATGTCCTGCGCCACCGACGGCTTTTCCGCAATGACCAGTGTCTTGGTCGAACCAGGGGTTTTCATCTCTACAATCCGGTTTTTCCGCGCGCACACGCAGGCGCGCTCATGGGTGCACACACACGCGCGCACCTGCATGAAACAACCTTACCAAAAACTCCGACCGTGACGAAAAGCCCCGGAAAGCCCTTGGCGCGCCAGACAAAAGCCACCGCGCCGGTGCGGCGCATCCAGGTCCGGCGGTCCGGGGTTCATGGTCGGGGGGTCTATGCGCTGGTCGACCTGGCCGAAGGCGAGACCCTGATCGAATACGTGGGCGAGGTCATCACCTGGACCGAGGCGCTGGATCGCCATCCGCACGACCCGAGCGACCCGAACCACACCTTCTACTTCCACATCGACGAAGACCGGGTCATTGACGCCAAGTTCGGCGGCAACTCGTCGCGCTGGATCAACCACAGCTGCGCACCCAACTGCGAAGCCGAGGTCGACGGGGGCCGGGTGTTCATCCGCGCGCTGCGCAACATCCAGGCCGGCGAGGAACTGTTCTACGACTACGGACTGGTCATCGACGAGCCGCTGACGCCCGCCCTGAAAAAGCAGTACCCCTGCTGGTGCGGCGCGCCCCAGTGCCGCGGCACCCTGCTGGCACCCCGGCGCGGGGGCCGGGCCACCCGGCTGGGCTGAGACGGCTGCCCACCGCGCCATGCTGACCGCCCACCTCGAATCCGTCTGGCAGGCCGTCGCGCCGGCGCTGCCGGGCTTCACGGTGGAGCTGCTGCCCACCATCGATTCCACCAACAGCGAGCTGATGCGCCGTGCGCGCGCCGGGCTGCACGAGCCGGTGCTGCTGGTGGCCCAGGAACAGACCGCCGGACGCGGCCGACTCGGCAAGCCCTGGACCAGCCCGCCCGGCCATTCGCTGGCCTTCTCGCTCGGCCTGCCCCTGGCCCCCGCCGACTGGTCCGGCCTCTCGCTGGTGGTGGGGGTGAGCCTGGCCGAGTCGCTGCATCCCGATCTGCGCCTGAAGTGGCCCAACGACCTCTGGCTGGACGGCCGCAAGGCCGGCGGCATTCTGGTGGAGACCGCCAGCGCCGGTGAGGCGCCCGGTGCGCCCCGCATGGTGATCGTGGGCGTGGGCCTGAACATCGCCCGGCCACCGGCCTCGGTGCTGTCGGCGGCGGGCGCCCTGCCGCCGGTGCAGCCGGCCGGGCTGGCCGAATGCCGCATGGGCCTCACCGACGGCGAGGCCCTGGAAGCGGTGGTGCCGCCGCTGGTGCGCGACCTGCTCGCGTTCGCCAGCCTGGGCTTCGGTGCGTTCGCCGCGCGGTTTGCCCGCCGCGACGCGCTGCGCGACCGCGAACTGGTGCTGTCCGACGGCAGCCAGGGCACCGGGCAAGGGGTGGGGGCCGACGGCAGTCTGCGGGTCATGACGGCACAGGGCCTGCGCGAGATCAGCAGCGCCGAAGTGAGCGTGCGCCCATGCTGAGGGCACTGGTCATCCTTCTGGTGCTGGCCAACCTGGGCAGCTACGCCTGGCAGACCGGCTGGCTGGCACCCCTCGGCCTGGCCCCCCGTTCCACCCACGAACCGCAACGGGTCGAACAGCAGCTGCGGCCAGAGGCGGTGCGCCTGCTCAACGGGCAGCGGCCCGCAGCATCGGCGTCGACGCCCTCCTCGACATCGGCGGCCACTTCTTCCAGCCCCGCCACGCCTTCAGCGGCGGCATCCGAGGTGCC
This sequence comes from Comamonadaceae bacterium, assembly GCA_013823485.1. Lineage (GTDB taxonomy): Bacteria > Pseudomonadota > Gammaproteobacteria > Burkholderiales > Burkholderiaceae_C > Hydrogenophaga. Next base: position 25,777 of record PNMF01000007.1, on the reverse strand, counting down.
GGCTGCACCCGCCGCTGGTACCGCAACGGCAACGGCTGACACCTCACCCGCAGCCAGCACGACCGCTGTGGCCTGTTGGGAAGCCGGCGGCCTGGATGCAGGCCAGGCCGAGCTGTTGCGTGCCGAGTTCCGGCTGCTCGGTCTGTCGGACAACGCCTGGCGGCTGAGCGAGGTGAACAGCCCCGGCCGGTGGATCGTCTACATGGGTCGCTACGACAACGCGGCCCAGGTCAACGCGAAGAAGGCCGAGCTGCGGGAGCTGGGCGTCGACTTCCGGGAGGTGAATGTCAGCGGACTGGCACCCGGCCTGTCGCTGGGCACGTTCTCCAGCGAGGCGGCCGCCCAGACCGCGTTGCAGCAGGTGCTGCGCAAAGGCGTCAAGACCGCCCGGGTGGCGCAGGAACGGGCGCCGTCGACCAGCTTCAGCCTGCGGCTGCCGGCCATCACGCAGGCCCAGCGCAGCACCATCCAGTCGCTCGGACCGGCGTTGGGCAACCGTCAGCTGGTGGCCTGCGCCGGCTGACCCGGCGCCGCCAGCACGCCGTCGAACCAGTCCAGCGCGTCGTCCCAGAGCGTCCGGGCCTGGGGCCGGAAGTAACCCATGTGCCCGACCGGGCCGATGCCGCTGCTGCGCGGGTCGACCGTGATGGTGCGCACCGGCGCCTGCCGGTAGCCCGCCATGAAGGCATCGCGGGAGGCCGGCGGGGCCCAGGCATCGTCCAGCGCATTGACCGCCACGATCGGGAAACGCACCGCATCGAATCGCTCGGTGAGCGGCTTCATGGACGGGTCGTCGAAGAAGTAACGCGGGTGGCGGCACCAGTCGCGCCACTGGCGGTAGACATCCAGCGGCAGGTCTTCGCCCATGCCGAGCCGGCTCCAGGGCAGGTAACCGGCGCGACGGGTCATGAGCGGGCCCAGCACGCGCCACATGAACAGCACGCGAAGCCGCTCCAGCGGCGGCATCCAGCCGTGCCAGCCGGCGCCGGTGGCAAAGGTCCAGGCCGCGCGGACCTGGCCCGGATCGGGCAGCAGCCCCAGGGCATGGCCGCCGTAGGAGTGGCCCACCACCACGACCGGCCGGCCGTCCTGCTGCATCGCGGCCACGGCGGCGGCCAGGTCGAGCCGGCCCCAGTCGAGGTAGTCCATGCGGAAACCCCGCAGGGTCTCGGGGGCCGAAAGGCCGATGCCCCGGTAGTCGAGCGTGAGGGTGTCGTAGCCGCGCGCGGCGGCGTGCTCGGCAAAGCGCCGGTAGAAGCCCTGCGGGACGGCGGTGGCACCGGCCACGACCAGCGCGGGGCGCAGCGGACCGGCTTGCGCGGGGCGGTAGCGGGTGGCGGCGATGGCGTAGCCGTCGGCGGCCAGCAGGGTCTGGCGCTCGCTCGCGGGTGCCGGGGCGGCGGGGTGGGTCATGCGGGGGCTCCAGGTGGGGTGCGGGTGGACGGGTGCGCCGGGGTCGGCGCCGCTGCGGCAGGCGCCACCAGCAGCTCGAGCAGGGCATCGGTGACGCGGGTCAGGGGCTCGGTGCTGCGGGCCACACGGGCCTGGAGCAGGCCGCCTTCGTAGGCGGAGACGATGAGGGCCGCCAGGGCCTCGGCGCGGGCGGGGGTGTGACCGACATCGGTCAGGGCGCCCGCCAGGCGCTGGCGCAGGCGGTCGAAGGCCCGGGCCAGCGCGGCCTGCAGTGCGGTGTCGGCGGCGGTGGTTTCCAGCGCAATGGTGGCCAGCGGGCAACCGCTCTCGAAGTCGCTGGCCTGCAGGCGGCCGGTGGCGGCCTCCAGCCAACGCCGGGTGGCCAGCATCGGGTCGGTTTGCCGGGCCAGCAGCTGGTCCAGCCCGGCCACCATGCGGTCGACCACCTGATCGATCGCGGCCACCGCGAGTTCGGCCTTGCCCCCGGGGAAGTGGTGGTACAGCACGCCCTTGGGCGCACCGGCCTGCTGCAGGATGTCGGACACGCCCACGCCATGGAATCCGCGCCGGCGCAAGGCATCGGTCATGGCGGCGATCAGGCGGTCGCGGGTACCAGGGGGGGTGGCCGGGGATGGTGATGGGGCTTCGGGGGGCATGGGACAAATCTATAGACCGGTCGGTCTAGTGTCAAGCGCCCGATGATTTTTGATGATCTGCTCAACAAAGGAATCAAAAGCTTGATTTATGGTCATTTTTTTGATCAGATGATCGCCATGAATATCCCTACCGTTCTGGAACGGCAGCTGCTGCTGCAACTGGGCGACCGGCTCCGGCGCCTGCGAAAAGCGCAAGGGCTCGGCACCGTGGAGATGGCGGCCCGGGTCGGCATCACCCGCAACACCTTGCGCGCTGTGGAGACCGGCGACCCCGCCCCGTCGATGGGCACTTATCTGCGCGTCATGTCGGTTCTGGGCGTGAGCGGGGAGCTCGCTTTGCTGGCCGGGGATGCGTTGCAGCCGCCACCGCCGGACTCTGCTGCGGCCCGCTCACGGCGCGCCGCGCCGGAAGTGCGGGTGCACATTTCGGCCAGCGGGGCGAGCCATCGGCTCCAGGACCTGCAGAGCTTGGCCCTGCACGAGGAGGCCGTGCGGCTGGCCAGGTCGGACCCGGCCCTGGTCCGGCAGGCACAGCAGACGGTGACGCGTTGGCTGGACAGCGGCGATGCGCGCTCTGCCGACCTCTGGCGGGAATGGCAAGACATTCTGGAAGCCGGCAGCTGGCGCAAGGCACTCGGGCGTACCCGACGCGGCCAGCAGCTGCGGCAGGCCTCGCCGCTGGTCACGGTCCTGCCGGAGGCATCGCGCCAGCGCATCCTGGAGCAGGTCAACACGCTCAAGGCAGGCGTCGTGCTCGACGGCACGACCGCAGCGGTCCAGGGTGCCGCCGGAACGGAGGGGACGCCATGAGGCGGGAGGAGCTAGAACACATCATTCGCGCCAGCGGCGCCGTGACCGACCAGTACGAGTTCGTGATCGTGGGCAGCCAGTCCATGCTGGGCTGCGTGCCCCGGCCGGAACCGGTGTTCACCGTCTCGATGGAGGCAGACATCTATCCGCTGCAGGCGCCCGATCTGGCCGACCGGATCGATGGTGCGATTGGCGAAGGTTCGGCGTTTCACCAGACCCATGGCTACTACGCGCAAGGGGTGGGGCCGGACACCGCAGTCCTGCCCGGCGACTGGCTCCAGCGGGTGCACCGGGTCCAGAACGGCAACACCGACGGCAGGGTCGGCTATTGCCTGGACCCGATCGACCTTTTCCTGGCCAAGGCTGTCGCGGGACGCGAAAAGGACCGCGAGTTCTGCATGGCCCTGATGGAGTACGGCTACGTGACCCCCTCAGGGGCGCTGGAACTGGTGCGCCTCATGCCCGTCGACGATGAAGCACAGCGGGCGCTGAAAGCCAGGATCCGCCGTTGGGCCAAGGTGTTGCGGGATGCCGGTCACGACATCCCGCCGGCATGAGCCGACACCCGTCCTGGCTTACCCGGCCACGACGCGAACCATCTCCAGGCACTTGTTGGAGTAGCCCCACTCGTTGTCGTACCAGCTCACCACCTTGATGAAGGTGCCGTCCAGGGCGATGCCGGCGTCGGCGTCGAAGATGGAGGTGCGGGTGTCGCCGCGGAAGTCGGTGGCCACCACCTTGTCCTCGGTGTAGCCCAGCACGCCCTTGAGCGCGCCTTCGGACTGGGCCTTCATCTCGGCCTTGATCTCGTCGTAGGTGGCGGGCTTGTCCAGCTCCACGGTCAGGTCGACCACCGACACGTCGGAAGTGGGCACGCGGAACGACATGCCGGTGAGCTTCTTGTTGAGCGACGGAATCACCACGCCCACGGCCTTGGCGGCGCCGGTGGAGCTGGGGATGATGTTTTCCAGGATGCCGCGGCCGCCGCGCCAGTCCTTGTTGGAGGGGCCGTCGACCGTCTTCTGGGTGGCGGTGGCAGCGTGCACCGTGGTCATCAGGCCGCGCTTGATGCCCCACTTGTCGTGCAGCACCTTGGCGATCGGGGCCAGGCAGTTGGTGGTGCAGGAGGCGTTGGAGATGATGGCCTCGCCCTTGTAGGTGTCGTGGTTGACGCCGTACACGAACATCGGGGTGTCGTCCTTGCTGGGTGCCGACAGGATCACCTTCTTCGCGCCGGCGTCCAGGTGCTTCTGGGCGGTGGCCTTGTCCGGGAACAGGCCGGTGGACTCGATGACGATGTCGGCACCGACCTCGTTCCACTTCAGCTGGGCCGGATCGCGCTCCTGGGTCAGCCGGATCTTCTTGCCGTTGACGACCAGGGTGTTGCCTTCGACGCTGACCGTGCCCTTGAAGCGGCCGTGCACGCTGTCGTACTGCAGCATGTAGGCCAGGTAATCGGGCTCCAGCAGATCGTTGATGGCCACCACCTCGATGTCGGCAAAGTTCTGGATGGCGCTGCGCAGCACGTTGCGGCCGATGCGGCCGAAGCCGTTGATGCCGATCTTGATGGTCATGTCGGATGTCTCCTGAGGGGGTTGGTCAAAGGGGGTTGATCACTTCGCGAGCACGGCACGCACCGTGTCCGCCACGTTCTGTTCGGTGAAGCCGAAGTGCTGGAACAGCACCGGCGCCGGGGCCGATTCGCCGTAGGTGTCGATGCCGACCACGGCCGACACGCCGTACTTCCACCAGCCGTCGGTGGAGCCCATCTCCACCGCCACGCGCGGCAGGCCGGCGGGCAGCACCGACTTCTTGTAGGCCACGGTCTGGCGGTCGAACACGCTGGTGCTGGGCATGGACACCACGCGCACGGCCACCTTGTGTTCGCGCGCCAGGCGCTCCTGCGCCTTCAGGGCCAGCTGCACTTCGGAGCCGGTGGCGATGATGACCGCCTGCGCCTTCTTCTTCAGGCCCACATGTGCCGGCTCGGACAGCACATAGGCGCCCTTGCTGATGTCGGACAGGTCCGACTTGGGCGCGTAGGGCAGGTTCTGGCGCGACAGGCACAGCGCCGAGGGGCGGCCGGCGTTCTGCAGGGCCACGGCCCAGGCCACGGCGGTCTCGGCGGTGTCGGCCGGGCGCCAGACGTCCAGGTTCGGGATCAGGCGCAAGCTGGCCACATGCTCGATGGACTGGTGGGTCGGGCCGTCTTCACCCAGGCCGATGGAGTCGTGGGTGAACACATGGATCACGCGCTGCTTCATCAGCGCGGCCATGCGGATGGCGTTGCGGCTGTAGTCGCTGAAGGTCAGGAAGGTGCCGCCGTACGGGATGAAGCCGCCATGCAGCGCCACGCCGTTCATGATGGCCGCCATGCCGAATTCGCGCACGCCGTAGTTGATGTGGCGGCCCTGCTGGCCCTGCTCGTTGCGCTGCACATCGCCGGCCAGGTTGAAGCGCAGGGCCGGGGTGTGGCTGGTGTTGGTGAGGTTGGAGCCGGTCAGGTCGGCGCTGCCGCCCAGGAGTTCGGGCAGGGCGGCGGTGAAGTGCTCCAGTGCGATCTGGCTGGCCTTGCGGCTGGCCACGGTTTCGGCCTTGGTGTGGGCGGCCACGGCGGCGTCCACCGCGGTCTGGGCAAAGTGGCGCGGCAGCTCGCCCTTCATGCGGCGGGTGAATTCGGCGGCCAGCTCGGGGAAGGCGGCCTGGTAGGCGGCGAAGCGCTCGTTCCAGGCCTGTTCGGTGGCCTGGCCCCTGGCCTTGGCGTCCCAGGCGGCATACACGTCGGCCGGCACCTCGAACGGGGCATGGTTCCAGCCCAGGGCTTCGCGGGTCAGGGCGATCTCGGCGGTACCCAGCGGCTCGCCGTGGGCCTTGGCGGTGTTGGCCCGGTTGGGGCTGCCCTTGCCGATGTGGGTCTTGCAGATGACGAGGGTGGGCGCGTCGGCATGGCGGCGGGCATCGGCGATGGCGCGGTCCACCGCATCGGCGTCGTGGCCATCGATGGGGCCGATCACGTTCCAGCCGCAGGCGGCGAAACGCAGCGCGGTGTTGTCGATGAACCAGGGCGTGACCTGGCCGTCGATGGAGATGCCGTTGTCGTCGTACAGCGCCACCAGCTTGTTCAGCTTCCAGGCGCCGGCCAGGGCGACGGCCTCGTGGCTGATGCCCTCCATCAGGCAGCCGTCGCCCAGGAACACATAGGTGTGGTGGTCGACGATGGTGTGGCCGGGCCGGTTGAATTCGCTGGCCAGCAGCTTCTCGGCCAGCGCCATGCCCACCGCGTTGGTGATGCCCTGGCCCAGCGGGCCGGTGGTGGTCTCGACGCCGGGGGTGATGCCGACCTCCGGGTGGCCGGCGGTCTTGCTGTGCAGCTGGCGGAAGTTCTTCAGCTCGCCGATGGGCAGGTCGTAGCCGGTGAGGTGCAGCAGGGCGTAGATCAGCATCGACCCGTGGCCGTTGGAGAGCACGAAGCGGTCGCGGTCGGGCCAGTGCGGGTTGGTCGGGTTGTGGCGCAGGTGGCGGCCCCACAGCGCCACGGCCATGTCGGCCATGCCCATGGGCGCACCGGGGTGGCCCGAGTTGGCGGCTTGCACCGCGTCCATGGCCAGCGCCCGGATGGCGTTGGCCTGGGTCTGGGCGGTGACGGGTGCAGTGGAGCTGGCGGCGTCGGTCATGGCGGGATTCGGTGGAGGTGCCGCGCAAAGGGCGGCGGGACCGCCAGAGGCGGCGAGGCGCGGAAAGACGGGATTTTATCGGCCCGGGCAGACGACCATAATCGACGGCTCAGCCCCACCGCACCCGCGCACCATGCCCCTGCCGCCGCCGTCCCACCCCGCCATGCCCGTGAGTGCCATGGTGCTGGCGGCCGGGCGCGGCATGCGCATGCGGCCCCTGACCGACCACACCCCCAAGCCCCTGCTGCAGGTGCACGGGCTGCCGCTGATGCAGTGGCCCATGGACACCCTGGCGGCCACCGGCGTGAACCATTTCGTGGTCAACACCGCCTGGCTGGGCGAACAGATCGGCATGCACTGCCGCCAGTGGCAGGGGCGCCACCCCGGCGTGGTGGTGCAGATCTCCGACGAGGGCACCGATTTCGGCTACGCGCTGGAAACCGCCGGCGGCATCTCGCGGGCGCTGCCGCTGCTGGGTGAGGTGTTCTGGGTATTGGCCGCCGACGTGTACGCCCCCGGCTTCCGCTTCGACCCCCCGGCCGTGGCGCGGTTCGCCGCCAGCGATGCGCTGGCCCACCTGTGGCTGGTGCCCAACCCGCCGCACAACCCGCGCGGCGACTTCGGGCGGGACGCCACCGGCCGGGCCCTGAACGGCAACAGCCCGGACGGCAGCCGCCTGACCTACAGCACCATCGGCCTGTACCGGCGCGCCCTGTTCGAGCCGCCCTGGTGCGACATCCACCCCGGCAACCCGCAAGGCACGGCGGCGCCGCTGGCGCCCTTGCTGCGCTCGGCCATGGACGCCGGCCGGGTCAGTGCCAGCGTGTTCGACGGCGCCTGGACCGACGTCGGCACCCCGGAACGGCTGGCCGAACTCAACGCCACCTGACCGGGCGCGTGATTTCAAATGGGCCGACAATCCGGCCCATGGACGCCACCCCCCACTTCGCCCTGTACGCCGAGCGCCGCGCCCGAGTGGCCGCCCAGCTCGGTCCCGGCGGCATCGCCGTCGTGCCCACCGCGCCGGAGCGCCCGCGCAACCGCGACAGCGACTTCCTCTACCGGCACGACAGTTACTTTTATTACCTCACCGGCTTCACCGAGCCCAACGCCTGGCTGGTGATCACCGCTGAAGGCCAGAGCACGCTGTTCTGCCAGCCCAAGGACCTGGAGCGCGAGATCTGGGACGGCATCCGCCTGGGCCCACAGGCCGCTCCCGCCACCCTCGGGGTGAACGAGGCATACGCCGTCGATGAACTCGACCGCCGCCTGCCGCGCCTGCTGGAAAACCGTAACGCGGTGTGGTTCCCGTTCGCCACCCACGAAGGGCTGGAGGTGCGCGTGGAAGGCTGGCTGCGCCAGGTGCGCGCCCGGGTGCGCTTCGGCGCACTCTGTCCGCAGACCCAGCACGACCTGTGCGGCTTGCTCGACGAGATGCGGCTCATCAAGGACGCACACGAACTCGCCGTCATGCGCCGCGCCTCGCAGATCAGCGCCCGCGCCCACATCCGCGCCATGCAGAAGAGCGCGGCCATGCTGCGCGCCGGCCAGGACGTGCGCGAGTACCACCTGGACGCCGAACTGCTGCACGAATTCCGCCAGCACGGCTCGCAGTACCCGGCCTACGGCAGCATCGTCGCGGCCGGCGCCAACGCCTGCGTGCTGCACTACCGGGCCGACGCCGCCCCCATCCGCGACGGCGAACTGGTGCTCATCGACGCCGGCTGCGAGCTCGACGGCTATGCCAGCGACATCACCCGCACCTTTCCGGCCAACGGCCGCTTCACCGGCCCGCAGCGCGCGCTCTACGACCTGGTGCTGGCCAGCCAGGACGCCGCAGTGGTCGCCACGCGGCCGGGCATGCGCTTCGTCGACCCGCACGAAGCCACCGTGGCGGTGCTGGCCCAGGGCCTGCTCGACCTCGGCCTGCTCGACCGCAACAAGGTCGGCAACGCGCAGGACGTGATCGCCAGCCGCGCCTACTTCGCCTTCTACATGCACCGCACCGGCCACTGGCTGGGCATGGACGTGCACGACTGCGGCAGCTATGTGGAGCCGAGCGAGCTGGGCACGGTGAGCGAGCGGCGCGACCCGCTCTCGGGCGAGACCATCCGCGACCGGCCCAGCCGCGTGCTGCGCCCGGGCATGGTGCTGACCATCGAGCCCGGCCTGTATGTGCGCCCCGCCGAAGGCGTGCCGAGCGAATTCTGGAATATCGGCATCCGCATCGAGGATGACGCGGTGGTCACGCCGGAGGGCTGCGAGCTGATCACCCGCGACGTGCCGGTCCAGGCCGACGAGATCGAAGCGCTGATGCGTGGCTGACATGCAGACCGACATGCGAGTGCTGCACGTCTGCACCGGGCAGGCGCGGCCCCTGCCGATCGGCCGGCGCAGCTTCCTCTCGGCCATCGGCAAATCGGCGGTGGACGGCCCGGTGGCCCTGGGGCCGCTCGGGCTCGAGGGTGACGAGCAGGCCGACCCCAGCGTGCACGGCGGGCTGGACAAGGCGGTCTATGCCTACCCGCAGGAACACTACGGTTTCTGGCAAGAACAGCGCGGCGGCCTGTTCGGCGACGCGCTGCCGCCGGGCGCGCTCGGCGAGAACCTGGTGGTGCAGGGCCTGCTGGAAAACGCGCTCTGGATCGGCGACCAGCTGCACCTGCCCGACGCGGTGCTGCGCATCACCGCCCCGCGTGAGCCCTGCTTCAAGTTCAACGCCCGCATGGGCCTGAAAGACGCCGGGCGCCGCATGATGGACGCCCTCAACCCCGGCTTCTACCTGGCGGTGGTGCGGCCCGGCAGCGTGCGGGCCGGCGATCCGGTGGAACTGCGCCCCGGTCCGCGCGGTCTGCGGGTGGACGAAGCCTTTGCCGCGCGCCGCCTGAAGCACCTGCGCGACTGAGATTCCCCGTCGAAATGTCACAAGCCCTGCGACCCCGGGGTGCGGACTGGAATACCGGGTTTTCCCGGGCCCGAACTTAGAATGCGGAGCCTGCTTTCACATGGCAGAAATCCACACCGCCAGGAGACATCGGATGAACAAGGACAACAGCCCCGAGACCAAGCGTGCCGAACTGCGCCGCGCCGCACTCGAATACCACGAGAAACCGGTCCCGGGCAAACTGGCCATCGCCGCCACCAAGCAACTCACCAACCAGCGCGACCTCGCCCTGGCCTACTCCCCCGGTGTGGCGGCTCCCTGCGAAGAAATCGTGGCCGACCCGGTCAACGCCTTCAAGTACACCAGCCGGGGCAACCTGGTGGCCGTCATCACCAACGGCACCGCCGTGCTGGGTCTGGGCGACATCGGCCCGCTGGCGGCCAAGCCGGTGATGGAGGGCAAGGCGGTCCTGTTCAAGAAGTTCTCCGGCATCGACGTCTTCGACATCGAGATCAACGAGAAGGACCCGGACAAGCTGGTCGACATCATTGCCTCGCTGGAGCCCACCTTCGGCGGCATCAACCTGGAAGACATCAAGGCGCCCGACTGCTTCTATGTGGAGCGCAAGCTGCGCGAGCGCATGAAGATTCCGGTCTTCCACGACGACCAGCACGGCACCGCCATCGTGGTGGGCGCGGCCATCCTCAACGGCCTGAAGGTGGTGGGCAAGGACATCAAGCAGGTCAAGCTGGTCACCTCCGGTGCCGGCGCCGCGGCGCTGGCCTGCCTGGGCCTGCTGGTCAAGCTCGGCTTGCCGCGCGAGAACATCTGGGTGACCGACCTGGCCGGTGTGGTCTACGAAGGCCGCACCGAGCTGATGGACGAGGACAAGATCCAGTTCGCCCAGAAGACCGACCAGCGCACGCTGGCCGAGGTCATCGCCGGTGCCGACATCTTCCTCGGCCTCTCGGCCGGCGGCGTGCTCAAGCAGCCGATGGTGAAGTCCATGGCCGCCCGCCCGCTGATCTTTGCGCTGGCCAACCCCAACCCCGAAATTTCCCCGGAAGACGTGAAGGCCGTGCGCGACGACGCCATCATGGCCACCGGCCGCACCGACTACCCGAACCAGGTCAACAACGTCCTGTGCTTCCCGTACATCTTCCGGGGTGCGCTGGATGCCGGCGCCTCCACCATCACCGACGCGATGGAAATTGCAGCGGTGCATGCCATTGCCGAGCTGGCCCAGGCCGAACAGAGCGAGGTGGTGGCCGCCGCCTACGCCGGCGAAAAACTGGCCTTCGGCCCCGAGTACCTGATCCCCAAGCCGTTCGACCCGCGCCTGATGATCAAGATCGCGCCGGCCGTGGCCCAGGCCGCTGCCGACAGCGGCGTGGCCCTGCGCCCGGTGACCGACATGGTGGCCTACCGCGAGAAGCTGCAGAGCTTCGTGTTCGCGTCGGGCACCATCATGAAACCCATCTACGCCGCCGCCAAGACGGCCAGCCGCAAGCGCGTGGCCTATGCCGAGGGTGAAGAGGAACGCGTGCTGCGCGCCTGCCAGATCGTGGTGGACGAGGGCCTGGCCCGCCCCACCCTGATCGGTCGTCCGGCCGTGATCGCCCAGCGCATCGAGAAGTTCGGCCTGCGCCTGCGCGAAGAGCTGGACTACGACGTGGTGAATGTCGAGCAGGACAACCGCTATCGCGATTTCTGGCAGACCTACCACCGCATGACCGAGCGCAAGGGCGTGACCCAGCAGCTGGCCAAGATCGAGATGCGCCGGCGCCTGACCCTGATCGGGGCCATGCTGCTGCACAAGGGCGAGGTCGACGGCCTGATCTGCGGCACCTGGGGCAACACCCACAACCACCTCGAATACATTGACCAGGTGATCGGCAAGCGCATCGGCGGCAGCCCGCGCACCCCGCAGGACATCCCGGTGTACGCCTGCATGAACGGCCTGATGCTGCCGGGCCGCCAGGTGTTCCTGGTCGACACCCATGTCAACCACGACCCGACCCCCGAGCAGCTGTGCGAGATCACGGTGATGGCGGCCGAGGAGATGGTCCGCTTCGGCCTGCAGCCGAAGGTGGCGCTGCTGTCGCATTCCAACTTCGGCTCCTCCAGCCAGCCCTCGGCCGTCAAGATGCGCCGCACGCTCGAACTGCTGCGCGAACAGGCACCGTGGCTTGAAGTCGACGGCGAAATGCATGGCGATGTGGCGCTGGACCCGGACGCACGGGCCGCGCTCATGCCCAACTCGACCCTCAAGGGAGCGGCCAATCTGCTGGTCCTGCCCAACATGGATTCGGCCAACATTGCCTACAACCTGCTCAAGACGGCAGCCGGCGGCAACATCGCGATCGGGCCGGTCCTGCTGGGCGCCGCGCAGCCTGTGCACATCCTGACGGCCAGCGCCACCGTGCGCCGGATCGTCAACATGACAGCTCTAACCGTGGCCGACGCCAACGCTGCCCGATAAAGCACCCAAAGGTAGCAAGCACTCACCTATCGGGCCCCGGAATGCCCCCTCCGGTGCCCGCTTTTTGTGCAATAACTTGCATTTCCGGGCCGGTTAGGGCACACTCCGCTGCTTGAATTTCAGGGTTAACCCGCCTCTCTCCACGTTGGGTGGAGACGGCGGGTTGATCGCTTCAGGAGCAACGCACGTTCATGGGTCTGTGGCAGATCCGCCCCCGTCGCCAGGGAAGTCCACGCAGAGCCGGCAGGGTTCTGGCGGCTTCGGTGGCGGCGGTGCTGGCAGCAGGTCTGACAGCGGCACTGAGCACCATCGTGGTGCAGGCCCGCTCGCCGGATCCGGTGCCAGCCGGCGCCGTCACCGGGACCACCATCGCGTTGTCCGGGCTGCCGGTCCAGGGTCAGCAGGTGATGGGACAGATCCTCCAGGGAGGTCCGTTCCGTTACGAGAAGGACGGAACCGTCTTTTTCAACCGTGAACGGCTGCTGCCTCAGCAGAAGCGTGGGTTTTACCGGGAATACACCGTGCCCACCCCGGGGCTGAAGCACCGGGGAGCAAGGCGTATCGTTTGCGGCGGGCAGGAGCCACGGCAACCGGATGCGTGTTACTACACCGAGGACCACTACGCCAGCTTCCGGCTGATCGTGCGGTGACCCGGCAGCGACGGATCTTTTAACTTTGACTGTGGAAAGAAGAGCGGAGATGGACACGCCACTTCGTAATGTACGAACCAACATCGTTCAGTCGATTCGCGCCTTTGGCGTGAAGGAACTGCAGGCTGCGGCCGAACAGCTGGGTCACCACTTCCTCTACGCCAACCTGGCCAAGGCCCAGAGCAAACAGGACGTGCTCGAGCTGATCGCCGCGCAATACACGCTGCCGCCGCACTTCGGCAAGAACTTCGATGCGCTGTACGACTGCATGACCGACATGGTCCACAAGTCGGGCCCGCAGACCGGTTTCATCGTCGTGCTGGAGCACATCCCGGCCCACTCCAAGTTCGACAAGGAAGCCCGCGAGCAACTGCTCGACATCTTCCGCGACACCGCCGACTACTGGTCCGACCGCCGCATCCCGTTCCGCTGCTTCTACTCCTTCTCGGTGGCCCGCACGCCGAAGGGTGAGGAGCCGATCGAGGTGCAGAGCGAAGAGCCCATGCCCACCGACAAGATCCTGGACGTGAGCCCGATGGCACTGCGCATGAGCAGCCCGTTCAACGCGGGTTACTGGCTGAACGCCGCCTGAGGTCGACCCCCCTGTCGAAAAAGCCGCTGACCCCAGCGGCTTTTTTCATGCCTGGACGGCCTGGGTGAGCGCCACGTATTCGGCCACCGGCACTTCCTCGGCCCGGCGCTGCAGGTCGAACTGGCCGGCAAAGCCACGCGCCTCCAGCCACCGGCCCAGGGTGTTGCGCAGGATCTTGCGGCGCTGGCTGAAGGCGGTCTGGACCAGCTCGCCATACAGGCGCACATCGATGGCCGGGGGCTCGGCCAGCGGCACCATGCGCACCACCGCGCTGTCGACCCGGGGCGGCGGATCAAAGCTCCCGGGGGGCACGAACAGCACGTTCTCCATGGCGTAGCGCCACTGCAGCATGACCGACAGCCGCCCGTAGTCGGCGGTGGCCGGGGCCGCCACCATGCGGTCGATGACTTCCTTCTGCAGCATGAAGTGCTGGTCGCGCACCACCGCCACATGGTCCAGCAGGTGGAACAGGATGGGGGTGGAGATGTTGTAGGGCAGGTTGCCCACGATGCGCAGCGAGCCGGACGCCTGCAGGCGCTGCGCCAGCGCAGCGATGTCGACCTTGAGGATGTCGGACTCCACCACGTCGAGCTGCGGGTGCTGGCGCAGCCGGGCCGCCAGATCGCGGTCGAGTTCGATGACGGTCAGCTGCCCGAGGCGCTCCACCAGCGGCTGGGTCAGCGCGGCCAGACCGGGCCCGATCTCCACCACCGGCTCGCCGGCCACCGGAGCGATGGCGGCCACGATGGCGTCGATGATGCCGTGGTCGGTCAGGAAGTGCTGGCCGAAACGCTTGCGGGCAACATGGCTCACAACTGGGGTTCTTCGCGGATCTCGACGTAGGCGCGGGCGCGCAGGTCGCGCGCCCAGAGCTCCAGCGCTTCGCCGGCCTTCTTCTCGCGCACGATGTTGCGCACCGCCTCGCGCTGGTCGCGCTGGCTCAACGCCTGCTGCCGGCGTTCTTCCAGGCGGATCAGGTGCACCCCGAAGCGCGACACCACCGGCGGCGAGAGCTCGCCCGGCCGCAAGGCATCGAGGGCCTGCTCGAACTCGGGCACGAACTGACCAGGCGATGCCCAGCCGAGTTCGCCACCGCCGGCCGCCGAGCCGTCGGCGCTGTGTTCACGGGCCAGGTCTTCGAAGCGCGCCTGACCCGCCAGGATCTGCTGGCGCCAGGTGTTCAGCCGCTCGATGGCCTGCGCCTGGCTGAGCTGCGACGACGGGCGCAGGAGGATGTGGCGGGCCCGGGTCTGGGTGATGGTGGCGTCGACTCCGGCGGTGCGCTTCTCGACCACCTTGAGCACGTGGAAGCCCGCCGGGCTGCGCAGGGGACCGGCCACGCCGCCCACGGGCAGATCCTTGACGCCATTGACGAACAGCTCGGGCAGGCGACTGGCCGGCCGCATGCCGAACGTGCCCCCACGGGTGCGCTCGGGCGCATCGGACAATTCGCGGGCCAGGACGGCGAAATCGTCGCCGGCACGCGCGCGGCGGGCCGCTTCGTCGGCCTTGGCCTTGAGCGCCTGCACCTGGGCTTCGGCGGCGCCTTCGGGCACGGCCACCAGCACATGGGCCAGGTTGAGTTCCAGGGCGTCCGGGTTGCTGGCGGGGCGCTGCTCGAGCAGGTGGTTGTCGATGTCGGCTTCGGTGACCCTGACCTTGGAGATGACCTCGCGTTCCTGCAGGCGCTGCAGGGTCAGTTCGCGCTTGAGGTCGGCGCGGAACTGGGCGACGTCGGTGCCCGCGTCCTGCACCAGCCGGCGCCGGAATTCGTCGCGGCTCATCTGGTTCTGGGCCGCGACCGCCCTCTCGGCCTCGTCGACCTCGCTCTCGCTCACACGCACACCGATCTCGGCGGCATGCTGCATCTGCGCCCGTTCACTGATGACCAGCTCCACCACCTCGGCGACCAGCTGGTCGCGGGTGGGCTGCGGGCCGCCGCGCTGGGCCAGCTGCTGGGCGGCCCGTTGAACCCGGCGACGGACCTCGCTGTTGGTGACCGGCTCGGAGTTGACCAGCGCGACGATGAAGTCCGCGGTGCGGGCGGCCGATGGTGCCGCCGCTGGTGCGACCGACGTTGCGGGTGCGGCGGTACGGCCGGGCTGCGCCTGGGCATGCACCGGACCTGCTGCCATGAGCACGGCCAGGGCCAGGCCGGTCAAGCGGAGGGGAAAAAGGCGATCAGTCATAGTTCTGGAACCGGCTGGGTGGCGACAACGTTTCTTCACGCAGGTACTGGTAGCGCGGCACGTTGTCCTTCAGGGTCTGCAGGGGACTCGACCCGAGGCGGGAGAAGCCGTTGAATTCAAGCTGGAACAGGATGCGCTGGGCCGCCGTGGCGGCGCTGCGCTGCAGCCGCTCCAGCACGATGCGGCCGATCCAGCAGCCGCCATCGTACTCAAAGCCCGCCACCAGATCGACCACCTTGCGGTCGGGCACGCTGTAGTTGATGCGGCCCACGCTGTACCAGCGGCCAGGGCCGAGCGCCTGACCCGGCACGGCGCGGTCGGGGGTGTCGGACCAGGGCAGGCTGAGCGGCCATTGCCAGCCCACGTCGAACTGTTCGCTGCTGCCGCGCTGCAGGCGGTAGGCGGCGCTCAGCACCCGGTACGGACCGGGCATGTACCGGGTGAGCAGGGTGGTGCGCACCGAGTCCTTGATGGTCGGGTTGTACTGGAAGTTGGTGTCCACCAGCCACCTCGGATTCCACTGCACACGGGCGGCCAGCAGCACATCGCTGAAGCGTTCGGTGACCGGCGCGCCGCCGGGCAGGAACACGTTCTGGTCGCGCAGCAGGTAGCGCTGCGCCAGGCCCAGGCGGACGATTTCGGCGCCGTCCCTGGGGTCGAGCAGGCGGGAGCTCACACCCACGGTCAGGGCCCGCGAATCGGAGACGCGGTCGTTGCCGCCGAACACGTTGTCGCTGAAGATCGAGGCGAAGTTGAAGTCGACCGCGGCCGAGTCGTAGTTGGGCAGCAGGCTCTGGTCGCGGAACGGCGTCCAGGTGAGGTACGCGCGGGGCTCCAGGGTCTGCACGAAGTTGCGCCCGAAGTAGCGCGCGTCGCGCTCGAACACCAGGCCGGAATCCAGGCTGAGCGTGGGCAGCGCGCGCGAGGCCGACGTGGCGCCATTGGTCAGGGGCCGGTCGAACTGGTATTGGGTCAGGTGAAGTCGGGCGGCGGGCTGGATGAACCAGCCGGGCGAGCGCCAGCGGCGCGACAGGCCGGCAATGGCCATGCTGCGCGAGCCGTTGGGCTGGCCGGTGGCGAACCGCAGATCGCGTTCGAACCGGGTGTGCTCCAGGTACACCGAGGGCTTGATGCCTTGCCAGACGCCGGTCTCGGCCTCGCCCGGGCCGTAGTTGGCCACCAGCGAGGGAATGCGGTCGTAAGGCGGCGTGATGGGCGAGGCCACGTCCTGCAGCGTCTGCCAGGTGTAGGCGCCCGCGCTGTAGCTCCAGGCGCCGCTGCCACCGGAGAGCACCGCGTCGCTGGGCAGCAGGCGGGTGGTCAGGGTGGAGATGGCGCGCGGGAAGTCGCGCCAGTAATCGTCGTCGCTGACCTGGTTGAGGTTCAGGTTCAGGCCCAGCGAACCCTGACCGCCGGCCCGGTTCAGGGCACCGGCGAGGTTCTGCAGGTGCTGCAGCGAGTAACCCCAGCGATCCTGGTTGCGCAGCGTGTCCGACGGCATGTAGGAGCCGCGGATCTGGCCGTTGTAGTCCGGCTGCAGGTAACGGAACTCGGCCCCCAGATCGACACCGCGCTTGGACATCAGCGTGGGGTAGAGCGTGAGGTCGTAGTTGGGCGCCAGGTTGACGTAGTAGGGCTGCGTGATCTCCAGGCCGCTGATGTTGTCCAGCCCGATGCTCGGCGGCAGGAAGCCCGACTTGCGGGTGTCCGACAACGGGAAGGTCAGGTAAGGCGCTCCCAGGATGGGCACCCCCTGGAACTCCAGCACGCCACCGGTGGCACGGCCGGCTTCCTCGACATTGTCGAACTCGATCTTGCTGGCGCGCACCATCCAGGCCGGCATCCAGTCGGCGCCGGGCGTGCGCGGGCAGGTGGAGTAGCGGGCGTCGTAGGCGGTGGCGTTGTCCTTGTCCAGGAAGTCCACCCGGCTGGCATCGCCCTGGCCGCCGTTGCTCAGCAGCTCGAAGGAGGGCTGGAAGAACGTGCCCTTGAAGGTCTCGGTGTTCAGGCGCAGTTCGGGTCCGCTGAAGCGGTCGCCGTTGCGGTTGATCATCACGTCGCCCTCGGCTTGCGAGTCGCCGGTGGACGAGTCGTACTGCAGGCGCCGGGCGCGGATCACGCTGTTGTGGCGGCGCAGTTCGGCGTTGCCTTCGATCGTGGTGGTCGATTCGGTCTGGCCCTCGATGCGGTCGCCGCTGACGAAGGTGGGCGCCTCTTCGGTGGCGGCGGGGTCCAGCCGCTCGGCCAGCTGACCGCTGGGCTTGAGGCGCAGGGCATCGCCGGCCTGCTCGGCGGGGGTCGGCGTCTGGGCCTGGGCCGCGGCGCTCAGCAGGCCACCGGCCAGGCACGCGCCCAACCACCTCGCCGCAGCGGCAACGGGTCGCACCGCACCGAGGTCGGCAGCTGGCATCGGGAACGGTGAGGCGCGGCGTTTCAAGATCGGGCCGATGGGGCGTTTGTAGAATCGACGGCAATTATCCTATGGGCCCTGCAGCGGCCTCGCCCCTCCCCATGACCCCTACTTCCACAGCCGTCGTCTGGGCCGATCCGCAGCGCGAGGCCGCGTTCGGCGCCTGGCTGGCGCCCCTGGCCGCACAGCACGGCCTGCGTACCGAAACCTTGCGCCCGGCCTCCGCCGATGCGAGCTTCCGGCGCTACCTGCGCATCGACGCCCAGGCCGGCAACAGCCTGATCGTGATGGACGCGCCGCCCGCCCAGGAAAACTGCGAACCTTTCGTGCGCATCGCCGGCCTGATGCACGAGGCCGGTCTGCGGGTGCCGCAGATCCTGGCCTGGGACGAGCCGCAGGGTTTCATGCTGCTTGACGATCTGGGCCACCAGACCTTGCTGGACGTGATCCTGCCCGAGCAGCCCGCCGCCAACCTGCCGGCCTACCTTGCGGCCACCGAATCGCTGCTGGCCTGGCAGACCGCCTCGCGCCCCGGCGTGCTGCCGGCCTACGACGAAGCCCTGCTGCGCCGCGAACTGCAGCTCTTCCCCGACTGGTACCTGGGCCGGCACAAGGGCGTGACGCTGCAGGGCAGCGCGGCCGAGATGCTGGGCAAGACCTTCGACACCATCGTGCAGCGGGTACAGGCCGCACCCCAGGTGTATGTGCACCGCGACTTCATGCCGCGCAACCTGATGGTCCTGCGCGAGCCCGGCAGCACACCCGCCACACAGCTTGGCGTGCTCGACTTCCAGGACGCGGTGCACGGCCCGGTCACCTACGACATCGCCAGCCTGATGCGCGACGCCTTCCTGAGCTGGGACGAAGACTTCGTCATCGACGTGACGGTGCGTTACTGGGAGAAGGCGCGCAAGGCCGGCCTGATGGACTTCGAGGACTGGCACAGCGACTTCGGCGCGTTCTACCGCGCGGTGGAATGGATGGGCCTGCAGCGCCACCTCAAGGTGGCCGGCATCTTTGCCCGCATCACCCTGCGCGACGGCAAGCCCAAGTACCTGGCCGACGCGCCGCGCTTCATCCAGTACATCCGCGCCACCGCCCACCGCTACCGGGAGCTCGGTCCGCTGCTGCGCCTGATCGACGAGGTGGAGGGTCTGCAGGCCGCCAGCGGCTACGCCTTCGGGCGGGTCTGACCTGCACCTTCACAGCGCCCCATGCCCCGCCTGTACTGCGCCACCCCGCTGAACGCCGGGGCCGAGATCGACCTGCCCGAGGGCGCCGCCCGCCATGTGCAGGTGCTGCGCCTGCAGCCGGGCGACAGCCTGACCCTGTTCGATGGCCAGGGCGGCCAGTGGCAGGCCACCGTGCTGGCCATGGGCCGCAGCCGGGTGCAGGTGCGGGTGGATGCACACGAGGCGCAGGAGCGCGAAGCCGCGCGCCCGGTGTGGCTGGCCGTGGGCATGCCGGCCAACGAACGCATGGACTGGCTGGTGGAGAAAGCCACCGAGATCGGTGTGGCCGGCATCGTGCCGCTGCACACCGCGCACGGCGTGCTCCGGCTGCAGGGCGAGCGGGCGCAGAAGAAGCAGGCGCACTGGCAGGCGGTGGCCCAGGCCGCCTGCGAACAGTGCGGCCGCAACCGGCTGCCCGAGGTGCTGCCGGTGCAGGACATCGCCCGCTGGCTCGCCGCGCCGGTGCCGGCCGGCATGGCCGCCGAACCCCTGACCTGCGTGCTGTCGCTGGCCGACGGCACCCGGCCGCTGGCCGAGGTGCTGGCCGGCGTCGCGCCCGGGCGGCCGGTGCTGTTCCTGAGCGGTGCCGAAGGCGGCCTGGCGCCGGCGGAAGACGCACAGGCCCGCGCCGCGGGCTTTGTGCCGGTCACCCTGGGTCCGCGCATCCTGCGGGCCGAAACCGCTGCGCTGGCGGCCCTCACCCTGGCAGCGCTCTGACGTGAACCGCAACCTCTGGCTGCTGGCCGGCGCGCAAGGCCTCTTCCTGACCAACAACGTGGTGTTCATCGCCATCAACGGTCTGGTGGGCCTGTCGCTGGCGCCGTTGGGCTGGATGGCCACGCTGCCGGTGATGGGCTATGTGGTGGGCGGCGCCCTGTCGACCGCGCTGGTGGCCCGCACCCAGGCCCGGTTCGGGCGCCAGGTGTCGTTCCAGATCGGGCTGCTGGTGGCGCTGGCCTCGGCGCTGCTGTGCGCCTGGGCGGTCACCGAACGCCAGTTCTGGTGGCTGGTGCTGGCCACGGTGGTGGCGGGCTACTACAGCGCCAACGGCCAGCTCTACCGCTTCGCGGCGGCCGAGCTCTGCCCGCCCACGTTTCGCGAGAAGGCGGTCTCGCTGGTCATGGCCGGCGGCCTGATCGGCGCCGTGCTGGGGCCCAACCTGGCCAGCCGCACCCGGGGCCTGACCGAGGTGCCGTTTGCCGGCGCCTACCTGGCGCTGGCGGCGGTTGCGCTGCTGTCCATGCTGCTGATGGCCGGCATCCGTTTTCCGGCGGTGCCGGCGCGCAAGGCCAGCGACGACCCGGGCCGGCCGCTGTCGGAGATCGTGCGCCAGCCGGTGTTCATCGTCGCGGCCGCAGGTGCGGCCCTGGGTTACGGCGTGATGAACCTGCTGATGGCCGCCACGCCGCTGGCCATGCAGGTCTGCGGCTATCCGTTCGAGGACGCCGCGCTGGTGCTGGAGTGGCACGTGATCGGCATGTTCGCGCCCGGCTTCTTCACCGGCCACCTGATTCAGCGCTTCGGGGCGTTGCGCATCATGGCGGTCGGTGTGCTGCTGAACGCGCTGTGCATCGGGGTGGCGCTTTCCGGCATCGAGCTGCACCGTTTCCTGATCGCGCTGTTCCTGCTGGGGGTGGGCTGGAACTTCCTGTTCACCGGCGCCACGACGCTCTCCCTGCAGTCCTGGCGTCCGGCCGAAAAGGACCGCGCCCAGGCCGCCATCAATTTCGCGGTGTTCGCGGTCATGGCGCTGAGCTCGTTCGCCTCCGGCGCCCTGGTCACCAGCCAGGGCTGGCAGTGGCTGAACGCCGGCTCGCTGCTGCCGGTGGCCCTGACCGGCCTCGCGCTGCTCTGGCTGGCGCGGGTGCAGCGCCGCACCGCTGCCGCGCGGCCTGCGGCCTGACGGCAGGCGCCTCAGCGGTCCGGCGGCACCAGCCGGTCCAGCCAGCTGTACAAGGCGTCGTAAACCGGTGTCGGATCGGCCTCGTTGAAGATCTCGTGGTACAGGCCGTCGAAGCAGCGGGCCTGCACCCAGCGCGGCGGCGCGGTGGCGGCAAACCGGCGGCTGCCATCGGGGTTGACCAGCCGGTCGTCGCCGGCATACAGCAACAGGGTGGGCAGGTTCCATTGCGGCGCCGAAGCCCGCACCCGCACGCCCCGGGACTGGATGAAATGGGCCAGCCGCGCCGTGATGCGGTCGTGCACCAGCCGGTCGCGCTGGTAGGCCTGCACCACCTCGGCGCTGTGCGAGATCTTGCTGGCGTCCAGTCCGTTGCCCAGCGCCAGGTCGGGCGCCAGCCGCAGCATGAGCGACACCAGGCGGGACTGCAGCCAGCTCAGCCCGGGGTCCAGCGCCGGTGACGACAGCACCAGCGCGTCCACCGGCCTGTGGGCGGCACCCAGCTGCCGCTGCACATAGGCCGACGACACCAGCCCGCCCATGCTGTGGCCCAGCAGGATCAGCGGACACGACCAGGGCGTGGCGATGTGGTGGCGGGTGTCCTCCACCAGTTCGTGGAGGTCGTCGAGCAGGGCCTCTTCGTAGGGAATGGCGCCGTGCAGACCGGCCGAATCGCCATGGCCACGCTGGTCGTAGGCCCGCACCGCGAAGCCGCGCTCGTTGAGGCGCTGGGCCAGGGTGTCGTAGCGCCAGGCATGTTCACCCAGGCCATGCACGATCAGCACCACGCCACGCGGGCGCCAGCGCATGGGCAGCGGCCAGTCGTACAGGGCCAGGTTGAGGCCGTCGCGCAGGACGAAGGGGGCCTGGGTGGTGTCGGTCACGTCGGCTGCGGGAGAGGTCAGGGCATCCGGGCGATCACCTGGGCCACGCTGGCGGTGAGCCGGCGGGCGTAGTCCAGGTGCAGGAATTCGTTCGGGCCGTGGGCATTGCTGCGCGGGCCGAGCACGCCGCAGACCATCATCTGCGCGGTCGGAAAACCCTGGCTGAGCAGGTTCATGAGCGGGATGGTGCCGCCCTGGCCGATGGTGCCGCAGCCGGCACCGAAGTGCGCCATGGAGGCGTCCTGCAGCGCCTGCTCGAACCAGGGCACGGTGGCCGGTGCGTTCCAGCCGCTGGCCGAGCCCTCGCCCTCGAAGGTCACGCGGGCCTGGTAGGGCGCGTTGTCCTCCAGCAGGGCCTTGAGCTGCTGCACCGCGTGCGCCGCGTCCACCAGCGGTGGCAGGCGCAGGCTGAGCTTGAAGGCGGTATAGGGGCGCAGCACGTTGCCGGCATCGCGCAGGGCGGGCAGGCCTTCGGCACCGGTGACGCTGAGCGTGGGGCGCCAGGTGCGGTTGAGCAGTGCCTCGACCGGGTCGGTGGTGGTGGGCAGGGCAAACACGGTGGAGCCGCCGCAGTCGTGGTGCGCCCACGGGAAGCGGCGGTGCAGCTCGTCGCCCAGGATGGCGGCGGTGGCACGGGCCTGCTCGACCCGCTCCGCCGGCACCTCGCAATGGAACACCGAGGGCAGCAGGCGGCCGGTGGCGCTGTCCTCCAGCCGGTCCAGCACCTGCCGCATGATCCGGAAGCTCGACGGCACCACGCCCGAGGCGTCGCCCGAATGCACACCCTCGGTCAGCACCTCGACCTTCAGCACGCCGCTGGCCATGCCACGCAGGCTGGTGGTCAGCCAGAGCTGGTCGTAGTTGCCGGCACCGCTGTCCAGACAGATCACCAGGCCGACATCGCCCAGGCGGGAACGCAGGGCATCCACGTAGGGCAGCAGGTCGTGGGAGCCGCTCTCTTCGCTGGTCTCGATCAGGCCGACGATGCGCGGATGGGCCGCGCCCTGCGCCTGCAGGGCCTCGATGGCGGCGATGCTGGCGTAGACCGCATAGCCGTCGTCGGCGCTGCCCCGACCGTAGAGCTTGCCGTCCTCGATCTTGGGCGTCCAGGGGCCCAGGTCGTTGCGCCAGCCGTTGAACTCGGGCTGCTTGTCCAGGTGGCCATACATCAGCACCGTCTGGCCTGAGGCCGGTGCCGGGGAACCGTCGCGCCCGCCGCTGGCGGGCAGCTCGAAGAACAGCACCGGGGTGCGCGGTCGGCCATGGGCATCGTTCAGGCGGATCACCTCCAGCCGCAGACCGGGCACGCGCCGGGCCGCCACCCAGTCGGCGGCGTCCTGCAGCACCCGGTCGATCAGCCCGTGGCGGGCCCAGTCCGGGTCGAAGGCGGGGGACTTGGCCGGGACCTCCACATAGCGCACCAGCGCCGGCAGGATGTGCTCCTGCCATGAGGCATCGACATGGTTCTGCAGCGCAGCGGCATTCAGCGCGCCGGCGGGCAAAGGGGCGTTCATGGGCGTCTCCTGGCAGGGTGGCCAGCGCCACCGCTCATACACCCACCCAGTATAGGGACGGCCGGATCAGGCGCCGCAAAGCACCTGCATGGCCCTGGGTCAGGCCGGCAGGAGCCGGAACACCCGCACCACCGAGGCCAGGCGCTCGGCCTGGTCCTTG
Organism: Comamonadaceae bacterium; assembly: GCA_013823485.1. Classification (GTDB taxonomy): domain Bacteria; phylum Pseudomonadota; class Gammaproteobacteria; order Burkholderiales; family Burkholderiaceae_C; genus Hydrogenophaga. Next base: position 2,327 of record PNMF01000007.1, on the reverse strand, counting down.
AGGCTTTCGGCGGCGGCGGCGCTCTGCTCCACCAGCGCGGCGTTCTGCTGCGTCATCTGATCGAGCTGGCCCACCGCCGAGTTCACCTGGCCGATGCCTTCGGACTGGTTCTGGGCTGCCGAGGTGATCTCGCCGATGAAGCTGGACATGCGCTGGGCGTTGTCCACGATTTCGCCGATGGTCTGGCCGGCATCGCTCACCAGCCGCGAGCCTTCGCCGACCTTGGAGACGCTGGCCTCGATCAGACCCTTGATCTCCTTGGCCGCCTGCGCGCTGCGCTGGGCCAGGTTGCGCACCTCGCCGGCCACCACCGCAAAGCCCCGGCCCTGCTCGCCCGCACGGGCGGCTTCCACGGCCGCGTTCAGCGCCAGGATGTTGGTCTGGAAGGCAATGCCGTCGATGACGCCGATGATGTCGCCGATCTTGCGGCTGCTGTGCTGGATGTCGTCCATGGTGGTGACCACCTGCGACACCACCTGCCCGCCGCGTGCGGCCACCTGGGCGTTGGCGCGGGCCATGTCGCTGGCCTGGCGCGCGGCCTCGGCGCTCTGGTGCACCGTGTCGTTGATCTGGTCCACGCTGGCCGCCGTCTGCTGAAGGCTGCTGGCCGCCTGCTCGGTGCGGGTGGACAGGTCCTGGTTGCCGGAGGCGATCTGGGCGCTGGCGGTGCCGATGCTCTCGGTGGTGCTGCGCACCTCGCCGACGATGCGCGAGAGCGAACCCTGCATCTCGCCCAGCGTGCGCATGAGTTCGCTGAGCTCGTCGCGGCCATTCGCTTCGGCGCGTTGCGTCAGGTCGCCGCCGGTGATGGCGGCGGCCAGCGCACGGGCCTGATCGACCGGTGCGCAGATGCTCTGCATGTTGGCCAGCGTGGTGGGCACCACCACCAGCACCGAGGCCGCCACCACGGCACCGAAGATCCAGAGCAGCTGCTCGGCCGTGGCCTGATCGGCCTGCTGCAGGGCCTGGGCCTCGGCATCGACGATCGCCGCCACCTTGCCGAGGTTGGCCACCAGGCCCTCGTACTGTTCATGGGCCTTGGCCATCACGCGGTTGGCGATGGTGGCCGACTCGTACCCGCCCGCTTCCAGCTGGCGCGCGGTGGGCTCCAGGCCCTGGGCATAGGCGGCCAGCTGCACCACCATGGCCTCCACGATCTGGTTGTCCTCGTCGGCCTCGCCACCGGTCATGGCCTTGAGCAGTTCGGCCGAGCGCGCGTGCGCCAGCTTCCATTTCTCGAACGACTGCCGCACCTGCTCCGGCTTTTCGTAGGCCACGATCATGTCGCGCTCGAAGCGCCCCATGTCGCCCACCGCCTTCTGCAGGTTCGACAGCGTGACCGACTCGGCATACGCGTGTTCGAAGAACTCCACGTTGCTGGCGTGCATCCGGGACAGGCCCCACAGGCCGGCACTGCCGATGACCGCCAGCAGGGTCAGAACGACACCGATGGCGCCCAGCATGCGGGTACGAATCGAGAATTGGCGCATCAGAGCTTGCATGGGAACCGTCCTGTGATCTGTCGTGACTCTCGCTTCGTTGAGCCCGGTCGCTCAGAAGCTTTCCCAGTCACCCTCGTTCGACCCGCTGGCCACGGTGGCCGGGGCGGGAGCCGTCGCAGCGCGGACCGGCGCCGCAGGGGCACGGGCAGCGGCTGCGGGCTTGTTCTCGGCACGCTGAACCGGGGCAGACGCCTTCCTGGCCGGTGCCGGGCGCGGCGCGGCCGAGACCGGACGGGCGGCAGACGGGGCCGGTGCGGCGGAGGTCGAGGTGGCCGACAGCGACATCGCCGATGCATCCAGGCGGAACACCTGCACCACCTCGGCCAGTCGGCGGGCCTGGTCCTTCAGGCTCTCGGCTGCGGCTGCGCTCTCTTCCACCAGCGCGGCGTTCTGCTGCGTCATCTGGTCGAGCTGGGCCACCGCCGTGTTCACCTGGCCGATGCCGTCGCTCTGCTCGCCAGCGGCCGCCGTGATCTCGCCGATGATGTCGCTCACCCGCTGCACCGAGCCCACGATCTCGCTCATGGTGTTGCCCGCATCGGCCACCAGCTTGCTGCCGGCCTCCACACGGTCCACGCTGGCGCCGATCAGGCCCTTGATCTCCTTGGCCGCCTGCGCGCTGCGCTGGGCCAGGTTGCGCACCTCGCCGGCCACCACCGCAAAGCCCCGGCCCTGCTCGCCCGCACGGGCGGCTTCCACGGCTGCGTTGAGCGCCAGGATGTTGGTCTGGAAGGCAATGCCGTCGATGACGCCGATGATGTCGTTGATCTTCTTGCTGCTGTGGTTGATCTCGTCCATGGTGGTGACCACCTGGGCCACCACGTC
>PNMF01000006.1 GCA_013823485.1 Comamonadaceae bacterium | reverse complement strand
CGAAGGCGCCAAGGACATCTCGGCCGAAGCCATGGTCACCCCGCGCGAAAGCGACGGCAAGAAGCACCTGGTGACCAACCAGGCCTGCTTCGGCTGCACCATCGCCTGCGGCCGCATCAGCAAGATGGACGAGAACCACTTCACCGTGCAGAACAAGCCGCAGTACTGGGGCGCCAACGGCGGCCTGGAGTACGAAGCGGCCTGGGCGCTCGGTGCCGCCAACGGCGTGAACGACCTCGAGGCCCTGCAGTACGCCAACCTGCTGTGCAACGAATACGGCATGGACCCGATCAGCTTCGGTGCCACCGTGGGCGCCGTGATGGAGCTCTACGAGATGGGCGTGCTGACCAAGGAGCAGATCGGTGTGGACGCACCCTTCGGTTCGGCCGCTGCGCTGGCCGCCTTTGCCGAGATGACCGGCCGGGGCGAAGGCTTCGGCCAGGAGATCGGCATGGGCTCGGCCCGGCTGACGAAGAAGTACGGTCACCCCGACCTGTCGATGAGCGTCAAGGGTCAGGAATTCCCGGCCTACGACGGTCGCGCCATCCAGGGCATCGGCCTGGCCTACGCCACCTCCAACCGCGGCGCCTGCCACCTGCGGGGCTACACCATCGCCTCGGAAGTGCTGGGCATTCCGGTCAAGACCGATCCGGTCGAGAGCGAGGGCAAGCCGGAACTGGTGAAGGCCTTCCAGGACGCCACCGCCGCCTTCGACTCGTCGGGTCTGTGCGTGTTCACCACCTTCGCCTGGGGCGTGGCCGACCTGGCACCCCAGCTGCAGGCCGCCTGCAACGAAGAGTTCACCACCGAAGAGCTGGAGAAGATCGGCGAGCGCATCTGGAACATGGAGCGCGAGTTCAACAACGCCGCCGGCTTCACCGCCAAGGACGACTCGCTGCCCAAGCGCCTGCTGACCGAAGCCGCCAAGACCGGTGCCTCCAAGGGCATGGTCAGCAAGCTGCCCGAGATGCTGCCCAAGTACTACGCCGTGCGCGGCTGGGACCCGGAAGGCCGCCCCACCGCCGAGACCAAGCAGCGCCTGAGCCTGTGAGGGCCGCCGCCCTCGCGCGTTCCGCCTGAACCCCGAGGGGGCAGTCTGTGTGCTGCCCCCTTTGTCATTTCCGGAGACCTCCATGCACCACGTCATCCTCGGCGCCGGCCCGGCCGGCGTCATTGCCGCCGAAACCATCCGCAAGCACGCACCGGCCGACACCATCACCCTGGTGGGCGACGAACCTGAGCCGCCGTACTCGCGCATGGCCATTCCCTACCTGCTGATCGGCAACATCCAGGAGGCCGGGACCTACCTGCGCAAGAGCGCTGCACATTTCGCCAACCTGCGCATCACCCAGGTCGGCGCCAAGGCCCTGAAGGTGGACGCTGCGGCCCGCACCGTGAGCCTGGACAACGGCCAGACGCTGACCTTCGACCGCCTGCTGATCGCCACCGGCTCGCACCCGGTGCGCCCGCCCATTGCCGGCATGGACCTGCCCGGCGTGCACCCCTGCTGGACGCTGGAAGACGCCCGCAACATCATGAAGCTGGCCCAGCCCGGCGCCAAGGTTCTGCAGATGGGCGCCGGCTTCATCGGCTGCATCATCATGGAAGCCCTGAAGCAGCGCGGCGTGGAGCTGTCGGTGGTGGAGATGGGCGACCGCATGGTCCCCCGCATGATGGGTCCGACCGCCGGCGGCATGATCAAGGACTGGTGCGAAACCCAGGGTGTGAAGGTCTACACCGGCACTCGGGTCGAGGCCATCGAATCGGCAGCTGGCGCACCCGCCAGCAGCGGCGGCGTCATCGGAAAGATCGCCAGCGCACTCGGCATGGGCAGCAGTGAGCCGCAAGGCAGCGGGCGTGGCCTGAGGGTCAAGCTGGGCAACGGCCAGACGGTCGAGGCCGACCTGGTCATCAGCGCCACCGGCGTGCGGCCGGCCATCGGCTTCCTGAAGGACTCCGGCATCACCTGCCTGCAGGGCGTGCTGACCGACGAGCACCTGCAGACCAACGTGCCCGGCATCTATGCCGCCGGTGACTGCGCCGAGGCCTTCGACAAGGTCAGCGGCAAGACCATCGTCAGCGCCATCCAGCCCAACGCCGCCGAGCAGGCGCGCGTGGCGGCCCTCAACATGGTGGGCCAGCGCGCCGACCTCAAGGGCGTGACCCAGATCAACGTGCTCGACACGCTGGGCATGATCTCCACCAGCTTCGGCAACTGGGAAGGCGTGGCCGGTGGCGAGCATGTGGAGCTGACCGACAAGGCCAGCGGCCGCCACCTGAGCCTGCAGTTCAAGGACGACGTCATGGTCGGCTGCAACTCGGTCGGCTGGACCGAGCATGTCGGCGTGATGCGCGGTCTGGTCGAAGGCCAGGTGCGCCTGGGCGAATGGAAACAGCGCCTCATGGAAGACCCGACCAAGCTGATGGATGCGTACCTGGCGGCAGCGCAGGCGCAGGGCCAATGGGCGGGCGCTGCCGACGAGCGCCGACGCTGACCATGAAGATCACCTTCAAGCTCTTCGCCACCCTCACCGACTACCTGCCCGCGGAAGCCCGCCGCAGCAATCAGATCGATCTCGACATCGACCCGGCCACCCCCATCAGCCAGATCATCGAGCCCTTCGGCATGCCGCCCAAGCTGGTGCACCTGGTGCTGGTCAACGGCAAGTACATCCAGCCCGAGCAGCGCTTGTCGACCACCCTGCAGGAGGGCGATGTGCTGGCCATCTGGCCGCCCATCGCCGGGGGTTGAGGCCCATGCAGTCGAGCTACGACGAGCGCTTCCAGCGCGACATGGGCTGCACCGAAGCCGAATGGCTGGGCTGGCTGCCGGCGGCCATCGGCGAATGCACCTGGCAGCGCCAGGGCGCCTCGGTGCAGGTCGACATCCCGCCCGGGCGGCTGTACCTGCAATGGGAGCCGCGCCCGCCACGCGTGATCGCACTCATGCGCATGCCGGTGCTGCGGGTGTCTTTCCGCTTCGAGGGCCTGGACGAAGCGCAGCGCTACGCCTTCATGAAGCGGTTCGACCTGTACATGCAGCGGGGCGGGGGCTGAACGGCCGCTGCAAGCGACCCGGTTGCCTTGACTTCAGGCATGATTCGAAAAATCATGCCTGATGCCCTTCAAGACACCCGAAACCCAAGAGGTCTACGCCCCCAAGGACGTGAAGATTCCCGCCAGACTGGGTGGCGGCGTGCTCAAGGAGCGGGTTGTCCGGGAGTGGCCGTCCCGCAAGGTGGTGTTGTATGCGCTGGCCTACATCAACCCGTTGGTCCACAGCGGCGACAACGGCCGGGTGCTGGGTTACGACAACCGGCATGGGTATTCGCATCGCCATTTCATGGGTACGGTGACGCCCGAACCCTTCACCACCTACGAGGCGCTTTATGAGCGCTTCCAGCAGGAATGGCAGCTGATCGCCATGCAGTTCGTGAACGGAGAGATGACATGACCCGCACCAGGATCACCCCCGCCGACTTCGCCCGTCAGCCCGAACTGAGCCAGCATGCCCGACGCAGCAAGGCCGTGGCCCGTGCGCTCGACCAGGGGGCGCCGTCCCTGCCGTTTTCGGTGACCTTCACCAGTTTCGAGTTCGAAGATTTCCTCAGCCAGCTCACGCCCCGACGGTTCGAGCTGTTGCGGCTGGCCAGCAAGGGCCGTCAATCCATTGCCGATCTGGCCCAGGCGGCCCACCGGGATCAAAGCGCCGTGTCCCGCGATGTGGCCACCCTGAGCAGGCTGGGTCTGGTCAGGGTGGAGCTGGTGCCCAACCAGGGCCATGGCCGAAAGAAGGTGGTGATGCCGGTGGCGACCACCATCTCCATCAGCGCTTCCATCACGGCCTGAAGCGGGCGTTGCCGGGCTTCAGCCCAGCGTCTTCAAGCCCAGCCAGGTCAGCAGCAGCGAGCCGGCCAGGTGCAGCGCGGCCACGCCGCCGGCCAGCGCCAGCCGGCCTTGCTGCAGCAGGGTGACCACCTCGATCGAGAAGGTGGAGAAGGTGGTCAGCGCGCCGAGCAGGCCGGTGACGATGGCCAGCTTCCACGCCGGGTCCAGCTGCGGTTGCGCCTGGAAAAAGGCCACGCACAGGCCGATGGCGTAGGCGCCGATCCAGTTGGCCGCCAGCGTGCCCCAGGGCAGCACCGCGCCCGGTGTGTTGAGCCACAGGCCCAGGCGCCAGCGCAGCACCGCACCCACGCAGGCGCCGGCACACAGGGCCAGGACACTGCCCATGGTCAGAACGGCGGGCCGTCATCGGCCGGGCTGGCCGATGAGGTGACCGGCGCTGCGGCCGACGCTGTGTCCAGGGCGGGCAGGGCAGGCGCCTGACCCGGCAGCAGTTCGCCGCCCAGGGCTTCGATCAGCACATCGAGCACCTGCCGCAGCTCGCCGGTGCCGATGGCCACGTTGCTGTCGAAGCTCTCTTCCTCGTTGGCCGGCCGGTCCTCGAACACGCCTTCCAGAAAGGCGATCTTGCGCAGCGCCATGCTCTCGGTCAGCACGAAGCCCACGCGGCCTTCCCAGCTCATGGCCAGGCGGGTGGGCAGCTTGCCTTCGGCCACATGGCGGCGCACTTCGTCGGTCAGCAGGTGGTGGCGGGTGAAGCGCACCACCGAGCGTTCTTCGTCGGTGGAGCGCAGCTCGCATTCGCGCTCCACCGCCAGGCCTTCGGGCCATTCTTCCGGGTCTGCAGCGCTGAGCCAGCGGGCCATGGACGATTGCGGCGTCATCTGCGTGTTGAGCAGCGACACCGCCATGCCCGGGAAGGCATCGACCAGCGCGGTGATGACCTCGTCGTTCTTGCTCTGGCTGCTGGCGTCCGTGACCAGCCAGCCGCGCCCGGGGTCGATCCACACCCACACGTTCTGCTGGCGCGCAAAGGCCATCGGCAGCAGGGCCTGGCGGGCATCCTCGCGCAGGGCCTTGGTCTCTTTCTTGCCGGGCTTGCGGCCGGTGGTGGCCTCGATCTGGTCGGCGGCTTCCTGGGCCTTCTTGCGGACCACGGCGCCCGGCACGGCCTTGCTCTCGATCTGCAGCTTGAGGATGCGCTGGTGGTCGACCGACTCCACGAGAGGCCCGTGCGCTTCGCCGCGCGGCTCCACCCAGCCCACGGCCTTGTCCTGCGAGGCGCTGCAGGGGGCGAAACGGTGGTCGTCCAGCGCGGCCTCCATCTCGGTCAGGGACGGGTTCCAGCCCGGGGCAATGCGGTAGAGGGTGAGGTTCTTGAACACGGGCAGGGGACTCCAGAGGGCACAAACCCCGCGCGGGGCGGGGTCGTGATCTTAGCTGTGCCCGGGGCCTGTCCCTCACATGCGTGAGGGCAGCCAGGTCACCAGTGCCGGGAACCAGTAGAGCAGCAGGATGGCCAGCACCATCAGGAAGAAATATGGCAGGCAGGCCTTGGCGATCCAGTCGATGTCGCGCCGGGTCATGCCCTGCAGCACGAACAGGTTGAAACCCACCGGCGGCGTGATCTGCGCCATCTCTACCACGATCACGATGAAGATGCCGAACCAGACCAGGTCGATGCCGGCGGCCTGCACCGTGGGCAGCACCACGCCCATGGTGAGCACGATCATCGAGATGCCGTCCAGGAAGCAGCCCAGCAGGATGTAGAACAGCGCCAGCGCCACCAGCAGCACGCCCGGCGACAGGTTCAGGCTGGCCACGAACTCCGCCAGGTGCCGGGGCAGGCCGATGTAGCCCATGGCCAGCGTCAGGAAGGCCGCGCCGGCCAGGATGAGCGCGATCATGCAGTAGAGCCGGGTGGCGCCCAGCAGCGCATCGCGGAAGCTCTGCCAGTTCAGCGAACCCTGCGAGGCCGACAGGATGAGTGCCCCCACCACGCCCACGGCCGCCGCCTCGGTGGCGGTGGCGATGCCGCTGTAGATGGTGCCGATGACGCCACCGATCAGCAGCACCACCGGGATCAGGTGGCGGCTCTCGCGCAGCTTGTCCATGAAGGACAGGCTGCCGTCGCTTTCGGGAACAGCCTGCGGGTTGAGCAGCGCCCAGACCACGATCGCGCCGCTGAACAGCGCCGCCAGCATCAGGCCGGGAATGACGCCGGCCACGAACAGCCTGGCGATCGAGACCTCGGCCGCCACGCCGTAGACGATCATGATGATCGAGGGCGGAATCAGCAGGCCCAGGGTGCTGGCGCCGCCGAGCGAGCCGACGATCTTCTCGGGCGGATAGCCGCGCCGCGTCAGCTCCGGGATGGTCATCTTGCCGATGGTGGCGCAGGTGGCGGCGGACGAGCCCGACACCGCCGCAAAGATGGTGCTGCCGATGATGTTGGTGTGCAGCAGGCGGCCGGGCAGGGCATTCACCCAGGGCGCCAGGCCGCGGAACATGCTCTCCGACAGCTTGGTGCGGAACAGGATCTCGCCCATCCAGATGAACAGCGGCAGCGCGGTCAGCGTCCAGCTGCTGGCCGAGCCCCAGATGGTCAGTGCCATGGCGTCGCCGGCGGGCCGGCTGGAGAACAGCTCCATGCCGATCCAGGCCACGCCGGTGAGGGTCAGGCCGATCCAGACCCCGCTGCCCAGCAGCAGGAACAGCGAGACGATCAGCAGCCCGGTGATGAGCAGGTCATTCATGGCGGGTGTCTCCGGCGTGCTGCTGGCGCTGGCCGCGCCACTCCAGCACGGTTTCATCGAGCAGGGCGATCAGCAGCACCGAGGTGCCCAGGCCCATGAGCAGCTGGGGTATCCACAGCGGCGTGGCGTCGGTGCCGGTGGAAATGTCGTGGAACAGCCGTGACTGGTAGACCAGCCGCCAGCTGTAGAGGCAGAGCAGCCCGGCCAGCAGGCTGCCCACCGCCAGCGACCACAGCTCCAGGGCATGCCGGCCGCGACCGGCGAGCCGCCCGATCAGCAGCGTGACCCGGATGTGTTCGCCCTGCTTCAGGGTGTGGGCCAGCGCCAGGAAACCGGCGCCGGCCATGGCATAGCCGGCATAGGCGTCGGTGCCCGGCACATAGATGCCGGCCAGGCGGCTGCCGATGGAGACCAGCACCATCAGCAGCACACCGACCATGAAGAGGGCAGCCAGCCAGCCGGCGCCGAGGTAGAGGGCATCGAGGAATCGGCGCATGGCGGCGTGGGGTCGGGTTTATTTGCGGAAGGCGTCGAGCATCTGCTGGCCTTCGGCACCGGCCTGACCCAGCCACTCCTGCAGCATGGTGGCGCCCACCTTCTGCATGTCGCTCTTCAGCGCTGCACTGGGCGGCTCCACCGACATGCCGTTGGCCCGCAGCGTGGCCAGCGAATCGGTGTTGACCTTCTGCGAGGCGGCCCAGCCGCGCGTCTCGGCGTCGGCAGCGGCTTTCAGCAGGGCGTCCTGGCTGGGCTTGTCCAGTGCATCGAAAGCGCGCTTGTTGACGATGACCGCGTTCTTCGGCAGCCAGGCCTGCACGTCGTAATAGAACTTCAGGTGCTCGAACAGCTTGCTGTCCACGCCGGTGGCGCCGGAGGTCATGTTGGCCTCGACCACGCCGGTGGCCAGCGCCTGCGACAGCTCGGCCGCCTGCACCGTGACCGGCTGCGCCCCCACCAGCTGGGCAATGCGCGAGGTGGACGGGCTGTACGCACGCCACTTGCTGCCCTTGAGGTCGGCGGCGCTGGCCAGCGGCTTCTTGCTGTAGATGCCCTGGGGCGGCCAGGCCACCGAGTACAGCAGCATCAGGCCCTGCTCGCCCAGCTTCTTCTGCAGGATGGGTTTCTGCGCGGCATAGAGCTTGCGCGACTCCTCGTAGCTGGTGGCCAGGAACGGAATGCCGTCGGCCCCGAACATGGCCCATTCGTTCTGGTAAGCCGCCAGGATGATCTCCCCGATCTGGGCCTGTCCGCCTTGCACCGCGCGCTTGATCTCGGGGGCCTTGAACAGGGCCGCATTGGCATGCACCGTGATCTTGAGCTTGCCGCCGGTGGCCTTCTCCACGTCGCTGGCGAAGTTCGTCAGGTTGACCGTGTGGAAGTTGGTGGCCGGGTAGGCCGACGGCAGATCCCAGCTGGTCTGGGCGGCGGCGGGAAGGGCAGCGACCAGGGCGCTGGTGGCCAGAGTCAGGCTGAACAGGCGGCGTTTCATGGCGGATCTCCTGAGGGGTTGGGGGACGGGTGGGGAAACGGTGGCAGGGCGGGAGGGCGGCTTTTCGGGATGTGCGGACTCTAGCGATGTGCCAATAAAGTGTGATGGGTGTTTTCCCTGTATGTCAACAAATCGTTGGCATTTTGTGATTTGCCGTCCTACACTGCGCCGCATCGGAAAGCCCAGGAACACCGCCATGCCCCCTCGCAAGTCCAGCCAGCCCGCCAGCACCACGGCGCCGTCCGCGGTGGCACGGCCCATCGTGTCGTCGGCCCATCTGGTGTCGCCGCACAGCGCGCAGATGAGCGAGTTCGAGTTCGGGCTGATCGTCGCCGGCAACGCCTTCCACCGCTGGGTGGTGCACTGCATGAGCGCCGCCGGCCTCAAGGACCTGACCGCGCTCGACGTGCTGGTGCTGCACCACGTGACCCACCGGGCACGCGACAAGCGCCTGGCCGACATCGCCTTCATCATGAACGTGGAAGACACCCACCTCATCAACTACTCGCTCAAGAAGCTGCAGGGCCTGGGCGTGGTGGAGTCGAGCAAGAACGGCAAGGAAGTGACCTATGGCCCGACCGAGGCCGGCAAGGACTTCGTCGCCCGCTACCGCGAGATCCGCGAGGGCTGCCTGATCAATGCCCTGAAGGCCGACGACGCACTCAACCACGACATCGGCGAACTCACGCGCCTGCTGCGGGTGCTCTCCGGCATGTACGACCAGGCGGCACGCTCCGCCGCATCACTCTGAGCCCATGAACACGACAACCGACAACCGCTGGCAGTTCTGGATCGACCGGGGCGGCACCTTCACCGACATCGTGGCCCGCCGCCCCGACGGCAGCCTGACCACCCACAAGCTGCTGTCCGAGAACCCGGAGCAGTACCGCGACGCGGCGGTGGCCGGCATCCGCCATCTGCTGGGCCTGCGGCCCGATCAGCCGGTGACGCCGGCGCAGGTGGCCTGCGTGAAGATGGGCACCACCGTGGCCACCAATGCGCTGCTGGAGCGCAAGGGCGAGCCCACGCTGCTGGTGACCACCCGAGGCTTCCGGGATGCGCTGCGCATCGCCTATCAGAACCGGCCCCGCCTGTTCGACCGCCAGATCGTGCTGCCCGAGCTGCTCTACAGCCGGGTCATCGAAGCCCAGGAACGGCTGGCTGCCGACGGCAGCGTGCTGCAGCCGCTGGACGAAGCCCACCTGCGCGAGCGGCTGTGGGCGGCCTTCGATGCCGGCCTGCGCAGCGTGGCCATCGTGTTCATGCACGGTTACCGGCATGCGGCGCATGAACAGGCGGCGGCCCGGCTGGCCCGGGAGGCCGGCTTCACCCAGGTCAGCACCTCGCACCAGACCAGCCCCATGATGAAGTTCGTGAGCCGGGGCGACACCACCGTGGTCGACGCCTACCTCTCGCCCATCCTGCGGCGCTATGTCGACCAGGTGGCCGCCGAGATGCCGGGTGTGCCGCTGTTCTTCATGCAGTCCAGCGGCGGCCTGACCGACGCCCACCACTTCCAGGGCAAGGACGCCATCCTGTCCGGCCCGGCCGGCGGCATCGTCGGCATGGCCCGCACCTCGGCCCTGGCCGGCCACGGGCAGGTGATCGGCTTCGACATGGGCGGCACCTCGACCGATGTGTCCCACTACGCCGGCGCCTTCGAGCGCGAGTTCGAGACCCAGGTGGCTGGCGTGCGCATGCGCGCGCCGATGATGAGCATCCACACCGTGGCGGCCGGCGGCGGCTCCATCCTGAGCTTCGACGGATCGCGCTTCCGAGTCGGCCCGGAGAGCGCCGGCGCCCACCCCGGCCCGGCCAGTTACCGGCGCGGCGGCCCGCTGACCGTGACCGATGCAAACGTCATGCTCGGCAAGATCCAGCCGGCGTATTTCCCCCGCGTGTTCGGCCCCCAGGCCAACGAACCCTTGAGCGCCGAGGCGGTGCGAGCGCAGTTCGACGCGCTGGCGCGCCAGACCGGCCGCCCGGCCGAGGCGGTGGCCGAGGGCTTCATCCGCATCGCGGTGCAGCAGATGGCCAATGCGATCAAGAAGATCTCGGTGGCGCGCGGTTACGACGTCACCCGCTACACCCTGCAGTGCTTCGGTGGCGCCGGCGGCCAGCACGCTTGCCTGGTGGCCGACGCCCTGGGCATGAGCCGGGTGTTCGTGCATCCGCTGGCCGGTGTGCTCAGCGCCTACGGCATGGGCCTGGCCGACCAGAACGTGATCCGCGAGCAGGCGGTCGAGCGGGTGCTGGAGGCCGACGCCATGGCACCGGTGGCCGCGCAGCTCGATGCGCTGGCCGAGGCCGCCCGCCACGAACTGCAGCAGCAGAAGATCGGCCACGGCGAGCTGCAGGTGCACCGCCGGGTCCACCTGCGCTACGAGGGCAGCGACGCGGCGCTGGTCGTGCCGTTCGGCAGCATGGCCGATGTCCAGGCGGCGTTCGAGGCGGCCTACCGCCAGCGCTTCGCCTTCCTCATGACCGGCAAGCGCCTGATCGTGGAGGCGGTGTCGGTGGAGGCGGTGGTGGCGGGCGATGCGCCGGCCGAGGCCCGGCTGCCGCTGTACGGCCCCCGTGAGGTTCCCCGCCGCGACACGGTGCGCCTGCACGCCGACGGCCAGTGGCTGGACGCCGCCCTGGTGGTGCGCGAAGACCTGCGCCCCGGCGATGCCATTGCGGGCCCGGCCATCATTGCCGAGAAGAACGCCACCACCGTGGTGGAGCCGGGCTGGGAGGCCCGCCTCACCGAGCTGGACCACCTGGTGCTGGAGCGGCGCGTGCCGCGCCCCTCGCAGCACGCGGCCGGCACCTCGGTCGACCCGGTGCTGCTGGAGGTGTTCAACAACCTGTTCATGAACATCGCCGAACAGATGGGCCTGCAGCTGCAGAACACCGCCTACTCGGTGAACATCAAGGAGCGGCTCGACTTTTCGTGTGCGCTGTTCGATGCCCGGGGCCACCTGATCGCCAACGCACCCCACATGCCGGTGCACCTGGGCTCCATGGGCGAGAGCATCAAGACGGTCATCCGCGAAAACGCCGGCCGCATGCAGCCCGGCGATGTGTATGTGCTCAACGACCCGTACCACGGCGGCACCCACCTGCCCGACGTCACCGTGATCACGCCGGTGTATGTCGGCGAAGGTGCCGAGCCCACCTTTTACGTCGGCTCGCGCGGCCACCATGCCGACATCGGCGGCACCACGCCGGGGTCGATGCCGCCGTTCTCGACCCGCATCGAGGAAGAGGGCGTGCAGATCGACAACGTCAAGCTGGTCGAAGGCGGCGTGCTGCGCGAGGCCGAGATGCTGGCGCTGCTGCAAAGCGGCGAATACCCCAGCCGCAACCCGCAGCAGAACATGGCCGACCTCCGGGCCCAGATCGCCGCCAACGAGAAGGGCGTGCAGGAGCTGCGCCGCATGGTGGCGCAGTTCGGTCTGGACGTGGTGCAGGCCTACATGGGCCATGTGCAGGACAACGCCGAAGAATCGGTGCGCCGCGTCATCACCCGCCTGAAGGACGGCGAGTTCACCCTGCCGCTGGACAACGGCGCGCAGATCCGGGTGGCGGTGCGGGTCGATGCCGCGCAGCGCCGGGCCACCATCGACTTCACCGGCACCAGCCCGCAGCAGGCCAACAACTTCAACGCGCCCACCGCGGTCTGCATGGCGGCGGTGCTGTATGCGTTCCGCACCCTGGTCGATGACGACATCCCGCTCAATGCCGGCTGCCTGAAGCCGCTGGAGGTGATCATCCCGCCCGGCTGCATGCTCAACCCGAACCCGCCGGCTTCGGTGGTGGCCGGCAATGTGGAAACCTCCACCTGCATCACCAACGCACTGTTCGGTGCCCTGGGCGTGATGGCGGGCAGCCAGCCCACCATGAACAACTTCACCTTCGGCGACGCCAGCCACCAGTACTACGAGACCATCTCGGGGGGCAGTGGTGCCGGCGACGGCTATGCCGGAACGGCCGTGGTGCAGACCCACATGACCAACTCGCGCCTGACCGACCCCGAGATCCTGGAGTTCCGGTTCCCGGTCCTGCTGGAGAGCTACGAAATCCGGCGCGGCTCGGGCGGGCAAGGCCGCTGGAACGGGGGCGAGGGCGGCGTGCGGCGCATCCGCTTCCGGCAGCCCATGACGGCCAGCATCCTGTCCAACGGGCGGGTCCACCCGGCGTTCGGTCTGGCCGGCGGCTCACCGGGCGCTCCCGGCATCAACCGGGTGGTACGGGCTGATGGCACCGTCGAGACCCTGGGCCATATTGCCCAGGTCGAGATGCAGCCGGGCGACGTGTTCGAGATCCACACGCCGGGTGGCGGCGGCTACGGGCCGCCCGCCGCCTGAGGCCGGCCCCGGCCCTCAGATCTCCTCGACCCGGCGGGCCGGGTAGCTGTCCCAGGCCTGGCAGCCTGGGCATTGCCAGAAGTGCTGGCGCGCTTCAAAGCCGCAGGCCGCGCAGCGGTAGCGCTTGAGCGGCGCGCTGGCCTGCTCCAGGGTCCGCTGCACCGGGCTCTGGGCCTGCGGATCGGAGAGGGTCTCGCCGGCCAGCCAGCGCGCGCCGATCACCAGCGAAGGTTCGCGCTCCAGGTGCTGCAGGTAGCGCGCCCGGGCGGCGGTCGGGTCGGCTTCCAGGGCGGCCAGCGCCTCGGTGATGTCGATCGAGGGGCTGCGCTCGTCGGCCGCCCGCAGCACCGCGGCCACCGCCTCGACCCGACCCGTCTGCCGGCCGAGATCGGTCATCAGGTGGGCCACCAGCGGCAGGGCCTGGGGGGCCTCCCGCGCCAGGTTCAGCAGGGCATCGAGTGCGCCGGCGGCATCACCTTCCTGCTGGCGCAGGGCACTCAGCGCCACCCAGCCCCGGGCCACCTGCGGCGCCTCGCGCACCGCCGCATCGAGCAGGGTGCGTGCGCGCGCGCGGTCGCCCTGGCGCAGGGCCAGCTCGGCCTCTTCGCAGCGGTAATGGGCCAGCCGCGAGGCAAAGCTGCCTTGCGCCTGGGCGTCGAGCGTCAGGGCCACTTCCAGGGCGCGGGGCCAGTCGCGTGAGCGTTCATAGATGCCCAGCAGGGCCAGCATGGCCTCGCCCGCAAAGGACGTGCCCTGGAGCTTCTGCAGCGCGGCCTCGGCGCGGTCCAGCAGGCCTGCCTTCAGGAAGTCCAGTGCCAGGGCGTGCTGGGCGCGGTCGCGGTCCTTGCCGCTCAGATCGGCCCGCGAGAGCAGGTGTTCGTGCACCCGCACCGCCCGGTCGTAGTCGCCGCGGCGGCGGAACAGGTTACCCAGCGCAAAGTGCAGCTCGGCCGTGTCCGGATCGCCCTGCACCGCCTCGATGAAGGCGTCGATGGCCTGGTCCTGCTGTTCGTTGAGCAGGTGGTTCAGACCCCTGAAGTAGGCCTTGGGGGCCTGGCGGCTTTCCATGCGCCACTGGCGCAGGTCGAGGCGGGAAGCCGCCCAGCCCAGAGCGAAGGCCAGGGGCAGGCCCCACAGCAGCCAGGTCAGGTCAAAGTCCATGTCGTCGTTCGATCGGGTCGGTGGGGAGCAGGGTGGTGTCGCCACCGAAGGCGGTGGTGGCGGGCCCCGCGCCGGAGCGCCGGCGGGCCTTCTTGGCCCGCAGCCACAGCGGCACCATGGCCACCACGCCCAGGAACACCCCGATCAGCATGGCCAGCAACACGACCACCACCATGGGTGCCTGCCATCGCGCACCGAAGAACAGGTGCAGCGTGACCATGTCCTGGTTGTTCAGCGCGAAGGCGAAAAGGACAAAAAAAAGGGCTGCATTGAGCAGCCACATGAGGTACTTCACGGCTTCCCCTCTGTGGTGGGAGCCGATTGTAGCCAGCGGGCTTCAGCCGCCCGGCTTGCCTTCGCGGCCGAGCATCTCGGCCGTGCGGGCGTCGACCTGCTCGCGCAGGGCTTTGCCGGGCTTGAAGTGAGGCACCCGCTTCTCCGGGATCATGACGCTCTCGCCCGAACGCGGATTGCGCCCGATGCGGGGTGAACGGCGGTTCACCGAAAAGCTGCCGAAGCCCCGGATCTCGATCCGGTGGCCACGCACCAGGGCGTCACCCATCGCGTCAAGGATGGCCTTGACGGCGAATTCCGCATCGCGGTGGGTGAGCTGGCTGAAACGGCTGGCCAGGGCTTCGACGAGGTCGCTTCGGGTCATGGGGAGAAGAAGGTGCCTGTGCCGATCAGTTGTTGCTGTTGTCCAGCTTGGCGCGCAGCAGGGCGCCCAGGCTGGTGGTGCCGGCGTTGCCGGTGTTCTGGTTCAGGCTGGCCATGGCTTCGTTCTGGTCGGCCATGTCCTTGGCCTTGATGGACAGCTGGATGTTGCGGGTCTTGCGGTCCACGTTCACCACCACGGTGGTGACCTCGTCGCCTTCCTTCAGCACGTTGCGGGCGTCTTCGACGCGGTCGCGGCTGATTTCCGAGGCGCGCAGGTAACCCAGCACGTCTTCACCCAGGTCGATCTCGGCGCCCTTGGCATCCACGGTCTTGACCTTGCCGGTCACCACGGAACCCTTGTCGTTGACCGACACGAAGGTGGTGAACGGGTCGCCGTCGAGCTGCTTGATGCCCAGGCTGATGCGCTCGCGCTCCACGTCGATGGCCAGCACGATGGCTTCGACTTCCTGGCCCTTCTTGTAGTTGCGCACGGCGGTCTCGCCGGCTTCGTTCCAGGACAGGTCGGACAGGTGCACCAGGCCGTCGATGCCGGCGGCCAGACCCACGAACACGCCGAAGTCGGTGATCGACTTGATCGGGCCCTTGACGCGGTCGCCGCGCTTGGTGGCCTCGGCGAACTCGTGCCAGGGGTTGGCACGGCACTGCTTCATGCCCAGGGAGATGCGGCGCTTGTCTTCGTCGATGTCGAGCACCATGACCTCGACCTCGTCACCCAGCGACACCAGCTTGGAAGGAGCAACGTTCTTGTTGGTCCAGTCCATTTCGGAGACGTGCACCAGGCCTTCGATGCCCGGCTCGAGTTCCACGAACGCGCCGTAGTCGGCGATGTTGGTGATCTTGCCGAACATGCGGGTGCCCTGCGGATAGCGGCGCGAAACGCCCATCCACGGGTCGTCGCCCATCTGCTTCAGACCCAGCGACACGCGGTTCTTCTCGGTGTCGAACTTGAGGATCTTGGCGGTGATTTCCTGGCCCGGCTGAACCACTTCGCTCGGGTGGCGGACACGGCGCCATGCCATGTCGGTGATGTGCAGCAGGCCGTCGATGCCGCCGAGGTCCACGAAGGCACCGTATTCGGTGATGTTCTTGACCACGCCCTGGACGATGGCGCCTTCCTTGAGGGTTTCCATCAGCTTGGCGCGCTCTTCGCCCATGGATGCTTCCACCACGGCACGGCGGCTCAGCACCACGTTGTTTCGCTTGCGGTCGAGCTTGATGACCTTGAATTCCAGGGTCTTGTTCTCGTACGGGGTCAGGTCCTTGGTCGGACGGCTGTCGACCAGCGAGCCCGGCAGGAAGGCGCTGATGCCGTTGACCATGACCTTCAGGCCGCCCTTGACCTTGGCGCCGGTGGTGCCGGTGACGAAGTCGCCGGATTCCAGGGCCTTCTCGAGGGCCATCCAGGAAGCCAGGCGCTTGGCCTTGTCGCGCGACAGCAGGGTGTCGCCGAAACCGTTCTCGACGGAGTCGATGGCCACCGACACGAAGTCGCCGACCTGCACTTCCAGCTCGCCCAGGTCGTTCTTGAACTCGGCCAGCGGGACATAGGCTTCCGACTTGAGGCCGGCGTTGACCACCACATGGTTGTGTTCGATGCGGACCACCTCGGCGGTGATGACCTCGCCCGAGCGCATTTCAGCGCGTTTCAGGGACTCTTCGAACAGGGCGGCAAAAGATTCAGACATGGAGTTTCCTAAGACCGCTCAGCGTCGGGGTGCACCACGGACGCAGATGAACCTGCATCGGGTGGCGGGAGTCGACGGTTGGGCGGCGTTGCAGTTGTGGTGCGAAGCACCACGGGGTTGGTTGAAAAGAACCATCAGGCCTGCGGGCAGGGAACGCCCGGCGGGGCCGTCTGGGCCGGTCAGCGGTGTTGCCGGCCTTCCGGAAACACCGTTTTGTCCTGCCACCAGTCAAGCACCTGCTGCACCGACGATTCGATGTCGAGCGAGGAGTTGTCCAGCATCAGGGCATCTTCGGCGGGTTTGAGGGGCGCGTGGGACCGGTTCGAGTCCCGTGCGTCGCGCGCCTGCAAGTCCGCCAGAAGGTCGTCGAGTCTAGCAGCGATTCCCTTTGAAATCAATTGCTTATGCCGGCGTTCGGCCCGTTGTCCGGCGCTGGCGGTGAGGTAGACCTTGAGAGGTGCGTCAGGGAATATCACGGTGCCCATGTCGCGGCCGTCGGCCACCAGGCCGGGCAGCCGCCGCATGCCGCGCTGCAGGGCCAGCAGGGCCTGGCGCACCTCGGGCACGACCGACACCCGGGAGGCGGCCATGCCGGCGGCCTCGGTGCGCAAGTCGTCGCTCACATCCTCGCCGTCGAGCCAGATGCGGTGGTCGGCAAACCGCAGCCGCAGGCCGGCGGCCAGCTCGCCCAGCCGGCGGGCGTGCTCCGGCTGGCGCAAGGCCGCTTCGTCCAGCGCCAGCCCCTGGCGGGTGGCGGCCAGCCCGACCAGCCGGTAGAGGGCGCCCGAATCGAGCCAGTGGTAGCCCAGGCGCTTGGCCAGCTCGCTGGACAGCGTGCCCTTGCCCGAGGCGGTGGGGCCGTCCACACAGATCACCGGTATCTGCTCCGCCTGTGCCTCGCAGACGCCGAACAGCGCCTCGAAGTAGTCCGGAAAGGTCTTGCCGACGCAGCGCGGGTCCAGGATGCGCACCGGCAGGCCGGCCGGGTTGAAGGCCGCCAGCGAGAAGCACATGGCCACCCGGTGGTCGTCGTAGGTGTGGATGCTGGCCGGCCGCCACCCGGTCGGCGGCGTGATGCGGATGAAGTCCGCGCCTTCTTCCACCGTGGCACCGAGCTTGCGGCATTCGGTGGCCATGGCGGCGATACGGTCGGTTTCCTTGACCCGCCAGCTGGCGATGTTGCGCAGGGTGGTGGTGCCGTCGGCGAACAGCGCCATGACGGCCAGCGTCATGGCGGCGTCGGGAATGTGGTTGCAGTCCAGGTCGATGGCCTTCAGCGGCCAGATGCCCCGGCGGATGCGCAGCGCGTTGGCGTCACCCTGCACGTCGGCGCCCATCAGGCGGGCCGCCTCCACGAAGCGGATGTCGCCCTGGATGGACGACAGCCCTACCCCTTCGATGATGATGCCTTCGGTGCCGGCGGCGGCCGGCGCGATGGCGCCCAGCGCAATGAAGTAGCTGGCCGACGAGGCGTCGCCCTCCACCGGCATGCGGCCCGGCGATGCATAGCGGCTGCCGGCCGGAATGGTGAAGCGCTGCCAGCCGTCGCGCCGCACCGTCACGCCGAAGCGTTCCAGCAGGTTCAGGGTGATCTCGATGTAGGGTCGCGAAATGAGTTCGCCCACCACCTCGATCACGATGTCCTGCTGCTGGGCCACCAGCGGCAATGCCAGCAGCAGGGCGGTCAGGAACTGGCTCGACACGTCGCCGCGCACCCGGATCGCATCCGACAGCTGCAGTGGCTGCGCCGCACCGTTGCCCAGCCGCAGCGGCGGGTAACCGGGCTCGCCCAGGCACTCGACCGGGCAGCCGAGCTGGCGCAGGGCATCGACCAGATCGCCGATGGGGCGCTCGTGCATGCGGGGCACGCCGCTGAGCTCGAAGCGGGCGCCGTGCCGGGTGGCGAGCAGGGCCAGCGCCGCGGTCAGCGGCCGCATGGCGGTGCCGGCGTTGCCCATGAGCAGGGTGGCTTCGCGCACCGGCAGTTCGCCGCCCAGCCCGTGCACCCGCAGCGCGCCGTCGGCCTGCGGCTCGATGCGGCAGCCCAGCTGGCGCAGCGCCTGCAGCATGACCTGGGTGTCGTCCGAGTCGAGCAGGTCGACCACATCGGTGTGGCCGGTGCTGAGGGCCGCCAGCAACAGCACGCGGTTGGAGATGCTTTTGGAGCCGGGCAGGCGGACGGTGCCGCCGGCCGCCTGCAGGGGCGGAAGGTCGAGGAAAGCGGTGGAGAACATGGGAGGGTGGTGGCGCCTCAGCCCTGCGGGCGGATGGCGTTCATGCGCCACTGGGCGCGGGCAATGCTGGCCTGCTCGATCAGCGTTTCCAGGGCGTCCGGGTTCTCGCCCTTGACCGCGTTTTCCAGCGCCTCGAGCGCCTGGCGGAACCGTTGCGACTGGCCCAGCAGCTCCTCGCGGTTGGCCATGAGGATGTCGCGCCAGATCGCCGGATCGCTGGCGGCGATGCGGGTGAAATCGCGGAAGCCAGGGCCGGCCAGAGCGAGAAAGTCGGCCGACTGCTGCTGGTTCTGGATGGCGTTCATCAGCGCAAAGGCCAGCAGGTGCGGCAGGTGGCTGACCGCGGCATAGGCCGCGTCGTGCGACTCGGGCGACATCTGCCGCACATGGCAGCCCAGCGCCTTCCAGAGCTGGGTGGCCCGGTCCAGCTGCGCGGTCTGGGTGCGCTCGATCGGGGTCAGGATGACCTGCCGGCCGTGGTACAGCTCGGGGTCGGCATGCTCCACGCCGGCCACTTCCTTGCCGGCGATCGGGTGCGCCGGCACGAAGACGCCGACCTGGTCGCGCAGGACACGGCGGGCCGCATCGACCACGTCGCGCTTGGTCGAGCCGACATCCATCAGCAGCATGTCCTTGTGGATCAGGTGGCGGATGGCCTTGAAGGTGGCTTCGGTGGCGGCCACCGGCACGGCCACCAGCACCAGGTCGGAGCCGGAGACGGCGAGCAGCGCCGAGGGCGCCTCGATGTCGATCACGCCCATCTGCCGCGCCCGCTCGGTGGTCGAGGGGGACTTGCTGTAGCCCACCACCCGCTTCACCAGCCCGGCCTGCTTGAGCGCCAGGGCGAACGAGCCGCCCATGAGTCCGCAGCCGATCAATCCGAGTTGTTCGAACATCATTCGCTCACCGGGTAGGCGCCCAGCACCTTGTAGTAGGCGCACAGACGCTGGAGTTCTTCAAGGGCCGCAGCCACGGCCGGCTGCGACGGGTGGCCCGCGATGTCGATGTAGAAGTAGTACTCCCACTGGCCCGACTTGGCGGGGCGCGATTCGAACCGCGTCATGGACACGCCGTGCTGCTTGAGCGGCACCAGCAGGTCGTGCACCGCGCCGGGCCGGTTCGGCACCGACACCACGATGCTGGTGCAGTCGCGCCCCGAGGCCGGCGGCATGGCCATGGTCTGCGGCAGGCTGATGACGGCAAAGCGGGTGCGGTTGTAGGCCTCGTCCTGGATCGCGTGCGAGACGATGTGCAGCCCGAACTGCGATGCCGCGCGTTCGCTGGCGATGGCCGCCCAGGTCGGGTCGGTGGCGGCCAGACGGGCGCCCTCGGCGTTGCTGGAGACGGCGCGGCGCTCGGCGTGCGGCAGGTGCTGGGTGAGCCAGTTCTGGCACTGGGCCAGCGCCTGCGGATGGGCCATGACCACCTGGATGTCGTCCAGCGAGTTGGTCTGGCGCAGCAGGTTGTGGCGGACCAGCAGGCTGACCTCGCCCACCACGTGCACCGGCGAGCGCAGGAACAGGTCGAGCGAACGGGCCACCACGCCTTCGGTGGAGTTCTCCATGCCGACCACGCCGAACTGCGCGGTGCCGGCCGCCGTGGCGTGGAACACCTCGTCGAAGTTGGCGCAGTAGATCAGGTTGGCCGCACTGCCGAAGAACTCGATGGCCGCCTGCTCGCAGAAGGTGCCCTGCGGGCCCAGCACCGCCACCCGCTGCGGGGTTTCCAGCGCCAGGCAGGCCGACATGATCTCGCGCCAGATGGCTGCCACGTGCTGGTTCAGCAGCGGGCCCTGGTTGGCGTCCTGGATCTTGTCGATCACCTGGGCCACCCGGTCCGGGCGGAAGAAGGGCGAGCCCTCGCGGCGCTTGATCTCGCCCACCTCTTCGGCCACACGGGCGCGCTGGTTGAGCAGGGTCAGCAGCTGCTGGTCCAGGGCATCGATCTTCACGCGCAGGGCGGCAAGATCGGCAGATTGCTGGGGCTGGGTCATGGTGTCCGGCTGGTCTCAGGCCGCTTGTTGTTCGAATTCACGCAGGTAATTCACCAGCGCCTGCACGCCCTGCAGGGGCATGGCGTTGTAGAGGCTGGCGCGCATGCCGCCCACCGACTTGTGGCCCTTGAGCTGCAGCAGGCCGCGGGCCTGTGCACCGGCCAGGAAGGCGTCGTTGCGGGACTCGTCGCGCAGGAAGAAGGGGATGTTCATGCGCGAACGCACCGCCGGGTCGACCCGGTTCACATAGAGCTGCGAGCCGTCGATGCAGTCGTAGAGCAGCTGCGCCTTGGCGATGTTGCGCTGCTCCATGGCCGCCACGCCACCCTGGCGCTTGAGCCACTGGAAGGTCAGGCCGGCCATGTAGATGCTGTAGGTCGGCGGCGTGTTGTACATGGAGCGGTTGTCGGCCACCGTGCGGTAGTTGAAGGCGCTGGGGCAGATGTCCAGCGCGTGGCCGAGCAGGTCGTCCCGCACCACCACCAGGGTCAGGCCGGCGGGCCCCAGGTTCTTCTGTGCACCGCCAAAGGCCAGGCCGACGCGGCGCCAGTCCACCGGACGCGAAGCCACATGGGACGAAAAGTCGATAACCAGCGGCGCGTTGCAGCCCAGCGCCTGCAGGTCGGGCAGCGCCTGGAATTCCACGCCGTGGATGGTCTCGTTGGTGCAGATGTGCACATAGGCGGCATCGGCGCGCAGCTGCCAGGTCGAAGCAGCGGGGATTGTGGTGTGGCCGTCGGCCTCGCTGCTCGCGGCCGCGCGGGCGTCGGCGTAGCGCTTCGCTTCCTTGAGCGATTTCTGGCTCCAGCTGCCGGTCACCACCACTTCGACCGCGCCACCGCGCGAGAGGTTCAGCGGCACGATCGCGTTCTCCGCCAGCCCGCCACCCTGCATGAACAGGATGTGGTGGCTCTCGGGCACCGCCAGCAGTTCGCGCAGATCGGCTTCGGCCTGCTCGCAGATCGACACGAAGGCCTTGCCGCGATGGCTCATCTCCATCACGCCCATGCCGGTGCCCTGCCAGTCGAGCATCTCGCGGGCGGCCTGCGCCAGCACCTCCTCAGGCATGACGGCCGGGCCGGCCGAGAAGTTGAAGGGGCGTGCCATCACGCCGCGCCGTCGGGGGTGTCGCCGTCGGACGCCTCGGCGCCGGGCTCGGACGCCTCGGGAGCGTCGGGCATGTTGGCGTCGTTCTCCACGATGCGTTGCAGGCCGGATAGCACCGAGCCTTCGTCGAGCGAGATCAGGGTCACGCCCTGGGTCGCACGGCCCATCTCGCGGATCTCCGACACGCGGGTGCGCACCAGCACGCCCTTGTCGGTGATCAGCATGATCTCGTCGTCGGTGTGCACCAGCGTGGCTGCCACCACCTTGCCGTTGCGTTCGCTCTGCTGGATGGCGATCATGCCCTTGGTGCCCCGGCCGTGGCGGGTGTACTCGCCGATGGGGGTGCGCTTGCCGTAGCCGTTGACGGTGGCGGTCAGCACGCTCTGCTGCTCGTCCTCGGCCACCAGCATGGCGATCACGCTCTGGCCGTCGTCCAGCGACATGCCACGCACGCCGCGCGCGTTGCGGCCCATGGGGCGCACATCGTTCTCGTCGAAGCGCACCGCCTTGCCGCCGTCAGAGAACAGCATCACGTCGTGCTGGCCGTCGGTGAGCGCAGCGCCGATCAGGAAGTCACCTTCGTCCAGGTCGACCGCGATGATGCCGGCCTTGCGCGGGTTGCTGAACTCGTCCAGCGCCGTCTTCTTGACCGTGCCCATGGAGGTCGCCATGAACACATAACGGTCTGACGGGAAGCTGCGCGCCGCGCCGGTGAGCGGCAGCACCACGTTGATCTTCTCGCCTTCCTGCAGCGGGAACATGTTGACGATGGGGCGGCCACGCGAACCGCGCGAACCCGCCGGCACTTCCCAGACCTTGAGCCAGTACAGGCGGCCGCGGTTGGAGAAGCACAGGATGTAGTCGTGCGTGTTGGCGATGAAGAGCTGGTCGATCCAGTCGTCTTCCTTGGTGGCTGTGGCCTGCTTGCCGCGCCCGCCACGCTTTTGCGCCCGGTACTCGGACAGCGGCTGGCTCTTGATGTAGCCGCTGTGGCTGAGCGTGACCACCATGTCGGTCGGGGTGATCAGGTCTTCGGTGGCCAGGTCCTGGGCGTTGTGCTCGATCTCGCTGCGGCGGGCGCCCAGCTTGGTCTGGCCGAACTCCTGCCGCACGGCGACCAGCTCGTCGCCGATGATGGTGGAGACGCGCTCCGGGCGCGAGAGGATGTCGAGCAGGTCGTCGATCTCGGCCATGACGTCCTTGTACTCGGCCACGATCTTGTCCTGCTCCAGGCCGGTCAGGCGCTGCAGGCGCATCTGCAGGATTTCCTGGGCCTGCGTCTCCGAGAGGCGGTACAGGCCGTCGCCCTGCATGCCGAACTGGCGCTCCAGCCCGTCCGGGCGGTAGTCGTCGGCGTTGATGGTGCCGCCGTCGGCCTTGGCGCGGGTGAGCATCTCGCGCACCAGCTGGCTGTCCCAGCTGCGGGTCATCAGCTCGGCCTTGGCCACCGGCGGGGTGGGGCTGTCGCGGATGATCTTGATGAATTCGTCGATGTTGGCCAGCGCCACCGCCAGACCTTCCAGCACATGGCCGCGCTCGCGGGCCTTGCGCAGGTTGAACACGGTGCGCCGGGTCACCACCTCGCGGCGGTGCTCCAGGAAGACCTGGATCAGGTCCTTCAGGTTGCACAGGCGGGGCTGGCCGTCCACCAGCGCCACCATGTTGATGCCGAAGGTGTCCTGCAGCTGGGTCTGCTTGTAGAGGTTGTTGAGCACCACCTCGGGCACTTCGCCGCGCTTGAGCTCGATCACCAGACGCATGCCGGACTTGTCCGATTCGTCCTGGATGTGGCTGATGCCCTCGATCTTCTTCTCGTGCACCAGCTCGGCAATGCGCTCCTGCAGGGTCTTCTTGTTCACCTGGTAGGGCAGCTCGTCGACGATGATGGCCTGGCGCTGGCCACGGTCGATGTCCTCGAAGTGGCACTTGGCCCGCATGACCACCCGGCCGCGGCCGGTGCGGTAGCCGTCTTTCACGCCGGTGATGCCGTAAATGATGCCGGCGGTGGGGAAGTCGGGCGCCGGAATGATCTCCATCAGCTCGTCGATGGACGCTTCCGGGTTCTTGAGCAGGTGCAGGCAGGCGTCGACCACCTCGTTCAGGTTGTGCGGCGGGATGTTGGTGGCCATGCCCACCGCAATGCCGGCCGAGCCGTTGACCAGCAGGTTCGGCAGGCGGCTGGGCAGCACCAGCGGCTCCTTCTCGGAGCCGTCGTAGTTGGGGCCGAAGTTGACCGTTTCCTTGTCGATGTCGGCCAGCATCTCGTGGGCGATCTTCGACAGCCGGATTTCCGTGTAACGCATGGCGGCGGCGTTGTCACCGTCGACCGAGCCGAAGTTGCCCTGACCGTCCACCAGCATGTGGCGCAGCGAAAAATCCTGGGCCATGCGCACGATGGTGTCGTACACCGCCGAATCGCCGTGCGGGTGGTACTTGCCGATCACGTCGCCCACGATACGGGCCGACTTCTTGTAGGGCCGGTTCCAGTCGTTGTTGAGCTCGTGCATGGCGAACAGCACGCGCCGGTGCACCGGCTTCAGGCCGTCCCGCGCATCCGGCAGGGCACGACCGACGATCACGCTCATCGCGTAATCGAGGTAGCTGCGCCGCATTTCCTCTTCAAGACTGATGGGCAGGGTCTCTTTGGCGAACTGGGACATGGGCGTGCAGTCTCTGGGAGGTTGGAGGCAATCGGCGATTTTAAGGGACCGCCCCGGACGGGCTTCCGGGCCTCGGCTGTTGCGGGCTGGCAACGCCCGGATGACCGCACGGCCCCCGCGGAGCGGTCACGAACCAGCGGGACAGCCGCTCAGGGTTAACCCAAGACCGCTTGTGGCACAATCTTCGGAGCGTTCGGTCAACCGTTTGTCCGAAACGTCCATAACGTTTTCGCAGTCTGTCTGCGGCTTACCTAGAGGAAAACCATGAAAAAACTCAACAAAGTGGCAATGCTGATCGCAACCGCCGCCATGGCAACGGCCGCTGGCGCTCAGACCGTCGACAACTGGCGCAATGGCACCGGTGAGCTGGTCTGGAAGAACGGCACCAACGAACTGTGCTGGCGCGATGCCTCCTGGACCCCCGCCACCGCCGCCAAGGGCTGCGACGGCGCCATCGTGCCGGCCGCTGCTCCCGCCGCTGCCCCGGCTCCGGCCCCCGCCGCTGCACCGAAGCCCGCCGCTGCTGCCCCGGCTCCCGCTCCGGCTGCCACCAAGGTGACCTACGCCGCCGACGCCTTCTTCGACTTCGACAAGGCCGTCCTGAAGCCCGAAGGCAAAGCCAAGCTGGACGATCTGGCCAGCAAGGTCGGTGGCATCAACCTGGAAGTCGTGATTGCCGTGGGCCACACCGACGCCACCGGTGCAGCCAAGTACAACCAGGCCCTGTCGGTCCGCCGCGCTGAAGCCGTGAAGGCCTACCTGGTGAGCAAGGGCATCGAAAGCAACCGCATCTACACCGAAGGCAAGGGCCTGTCCCAGCCGGTGGCCGACAACGCCACCCGCGAAGGCCGCGCCAAGAACCGCCGCGTGGAAGTCGAAGTGGTCGGCACCCGCAAGAACTGATCGACCCTCGGTCTGATCAACAAAACCGCGCTCCGGCGCGGTTTTTTTATGCCTCCGCCAATAATCGCCCCATGACCACCCACACCAACGCAGACCCGGCCGAACTGGCCAAGTTTTCCGAACTGGCCCACCGCTGGTGGGACCCCGAGAGCGAATTCCGCCCGCTGCACCAGATCAACCCCTTGCGCCTGGGCTGGATCGACTCGCTGGCCGGCATCGCCGGCAAGCGAGTCCTGGACGTGGGCTGCGGCGGCGGCATCCTGGCCGATGCCATGGCCCGCAAGGGCGCCGACGTGCTCGGCATCGACCTGTCGGTGAAAGCCCTGCGCGTCGCCCAGCTCCATGCCCTGGAGGCCTCCACGCCCCGGGTCGAATACCGCGAGGTCAGCACCGAAGACCTGGCCGCCGAGCAGCCCGGCAGCTTCGACGTGGTGACCTGCATGGAGATGCTGGAACACGTGCCCGACCCTGCCTCCATCGTTCAGGCCTGTTCCACCCTGGTCAAACCGGGCGGCTGGGTGTTTTTCTCGACCCTGAACCGCAACCCCAAGTCGTTCCTGTTCGCCATCGTCGGTGCCGAGTACGTGCTCAACCTGCTGCCCAAGGGCACCCATGAGTACGCCAAGTTCATCCGCCCGAGCGAGCTGGCCTCGTATGGCCGTGCCGCCAGCCTGGAGCTGCAGCACACCAAGGGCATGGAATACAACCCGTTGACCCGGCGCTACTGGCTCAGCGAAGACACCAGCGTGAACTACCTGTTCGCCACCCGCAAGGCATGAGCGTGCTGCAGGGTGTGCAGGCGGTGCTGTTCGATCTGGACGGCACCCTGATCGACAGTGCCCCCGACCTCGGCGGTGCCGCCGACGAGATGCGGGTGGGGCGGGGCTGGCCGTCGCTGCCCCCGTCCCAGTACCGTCCCCATGCCGGGTCGGGTGCCCGGGGCATGCTCCAGGTGGCGTTCGGCATCACGCCCGAGCATGCCGACTATGAACCCCTGCGCGAGGAGTTCTACCGGCTCTATGAAGCCCGGCTGACCCTGCACACCCGGCCTTTCGACGAGGTGCCTGCCTTGATCGACGCCCTGGAGGCGCACGGCCTGGCCTGGGGCGTGGTCACCAACAAGGCGCACCGGTTCGCCGACCCGCTGGTGGCCGCCATGCCGCTGCTGGGCCGCGCGGCCACCGTGGTCTGCGGCGACACCACCCCCCATGCCAAGCCCCATCCTGCCCCCCTGCTGGAGGCCGCCCGCCGCCTGGGTGTGGCGCCGCATTGCTGCGTTTATGTGGGCGACGACGAACGCGACATGCTGGCCGGGCGCAGCGCCGGCATGCGCACCCTGGCCGCCGGTTACGGTTACCTCGGGCCCCTGGCCACCACCGAGCACTGGCCGGCCGACGCCCGCATTCTTTCTCCGCTGCAGCTCTTGAAATGCCTGCAACTGCCTTAAACTGCCCGGTCTTGGGGCTGCACCGGTTTCGACGTGGGTTCGGACACGCAGCAGGGCATGTCGAGGTTCTGTCACCTCGTTAATCAGCAGAAAAAAACCAACTGCAAACGACGAACGTTTCGCACTCGCCGCTTAAACACCGGTGAGCTTCACAACAGCAGGCCGATGGGCTGGGCAAGGGTGCCGCAAGGCGTCCAGGCTGTGAGGTAATTTTCATCGGCTGGGTCTGCATCGTGCTCCTTGATGCAGGCCGAGATCCAAGGGGGCTGGTCGATTCCACAGCGTGCCGCTGCGCGGTGGAACCGGCGAGATCAAATCAGACGGCTACACATGTAGAACTGCTCGGAGAAGGCTTGCGGACGGGGGTTCGAATCCCCCCAGCTCCACCACTATCCAGAATCCCGACCCTCACCCGGTCGGGATTTTTTTTGGCCGGTCGGCCGCCGCTTATCTGCGCTTCAGTCACCCGGGTTTTTACCGATAAACACCCTGTAGACCGAATCGACGGGAAGGGGTGTTTTTCATGCAAAGCCTGCTTGGCAACCTGCGCCTGGCGCACAAATTTCTTCTGATCGGCGCCATCGCCATGGTGATGGCTGCCCTGCCCACGGCTATGGCCGTGCGGGGCGAGCTGTCGGTGTGGCAGGCCGCGAGGGGGGAGACGCAAGGCATTCCCGCGGCGGGTGCGGCGCTCAAGCTGGTGCAGCTGACCCAGCAGCACCGCGGTCTTTCGGCCAATGTGCTGGCCGGCAACGATTCGGTGAAGGACGCCCGGACGCAGCGGCAGGCCGATGTCGACGCTGCTTTTGCCCGTCTGGACCTCGCGCTGACCGACCTGAATGCCCCGGCGCTGGGCAACCGGAACCGCGAGCTGGTGGAGCAATGGAAAGCGCTGGCGGCCGATGTGTCGGCCAAGTCGATTCCGGGGCCGCAGAGTTTCGTGCGGCACACCGCACTCATTGCCGGGCAGCTGGCGTTGATCGAAGAGGTCAATGACGCCTCCGGCATGAGCCTGGACCCGAACGCCGACACCTATTTCCTGATCCAGTCGGTGCTGGTGCACCTGCCGCGTCTGACCGAAACCCTGGGGCAGGCCCGCGCACAGGGCTCCCTGATCCTGAGCCGTGGCGAGATCGGCAGCGACCAGCGCTCGGGGCTGTCGGCCCTCACCAACATGTCGCGCTCGCACATGGCCCAGGCCCGGCGCAGCCTGGACAAGGCACTGGCGGCCAACCCGGCGCTGCGGGCGGCCATTGCGCCCAAGGCCGACGCGGCCTGGGCGGCTGCAGACGCCGCCGCCGCCCTGGTCGACAAGGAGATCCTGAAGGCCGACCAGCTGACCATGACGCCCAACGCGTTCTTCGCCGCCAGCACGGCGCAGATCGATGCCCAGTTCGCCCTGATCGACGAGGCCTTCAAGGTGCTGGCCCAGGAGCTCGACAACGAGGCTGGCCACGCCATGCAGCGCCTGGTGCAGCTGTCGGCCGGCATCGGCGTGATGGTGGTGCTGGGCGGGCTGCTGATGCTGGCGATTGCCCGCCAGACCACCCGGGCCATTGCCCAGGCGGTCAAGGTGGCCGAGACGGTGGCCTCCGGCGACCTCACCTCGCAGATCGATGTGCGCAACACCGACGAGACCGGCCAGCTGCTGACCGCGCTGCGCGCCATGAACCAGAGCCTGGTGACCATGGTGTCGGCGGTGCGCCAGAGCAGCGAAAGCATTGCCACCGGCAGTGCCCAGATTGCCACCGGCAATGCCGACCTGTCGTGCCGCACCGAAACACAGGCCAGCAACCTGGAAGAGACGGCGGCGAGCATGGAGCAGATCACCTCCACCGTGCAGCAGAACGCCGAGACCTCGCGCGAGGCCGCCCGGATTGCCCGCGAGGCCAAGCTGGCGGCGGAAGAGGGCGGTCAGGTGGTGGGCCGCGTGGTGCAGACCATGCAGGGCATCAACGACAGCAGTCGCCGCATCAGCGACATCATCGGCGTGATCGACAGCATTGCCTTTCAGACCAACATCCTGGCGCTCAACGCGGCGGTGGAAGCGGCCCGTGCCGGCGAGCAGGGGCGTGGTTTTGCGGTGGTCGCCGGCGAAGTGCGCAACCTGGCCCAGCGCAGCGCTCAGGCGGCCAAGGAGATCAAGGGCCTGATCGGCGAGAGCGTGGAGCGGGTCGAATCGGGCACCGGTCTGGTGGCCCAGGCCGGCCAGAGCGTGGGGCAGATCGTCGAGCAGGTGGCCCGCGTGTCACAGCTCATCGAGGGCATCACGCTGGCCAGCCAGGAACAGGCCGACGGCATCGCGCAGGTGGGCCACGCCGTGGCCCAGCTCGACCAGGTCACGCAGCAGAACGCCGCGCTGGTGGAAGAGGGCGCCGCCGCCGCCGACAGCCTGCGTCATCAGTCGCAGCAGCTGGCCGAACTGGTCGGGTCGTTCCGGCTGCGGGGCTGACAAGGCGTTGCAGCGCAGCCGTTTCAGCACGCGGGAGAACAGTGGGGAGGGGCATCCGTGATGGCCTTGCCGGCAGGCGCCGACGGAATCAGGCAGGCGTCTTCAGCACCTGGTGGTAGGTGATGTAGACCTCTTCGCGCTCGTAGCCCAGCGATTCGTACAGGCCCTGAGCGATCTTGTTGGAGGTCGCGGTGTCGAGTGTGAGGCGCTGCGAACCCAGGTTCGTGAAGTGGTCGGTGATGTAGTTCATCAGGTGGCGCGCATGTCCGTTTCGGCGGGTGGACGTGGCCACGTACAGGTCGGACAGGTAGTGATACGGCCGCATGCTGATTGAGCATATCGACGGGTAGAGCTGCGAGAAGCCGACCGCCCGGCCCTCATCGTCCAGCAACAGGAAGATCTTCGAGCAGTTTTGCTGCAGGTTCTTCTGGATGAAGGCGCGGCAGGCCGGCACGTCGCTGGGCTGCTCGTAAAAGATGCGGTAGTCGTTGAACAGCTCCGACAGAACGTCGAGATGTGCTTCGGTGCAGTGGATGACTTGCATGGGTTTGCCTTGGGTGAATTGGCGGATCACTTGACCTGGCCGATCTCGATCTGCACCCCGTTGGGGTCGCGGAGGAAGAACGCTTTGTAGTCGCCGAGTTCGTGTGCGGTGTAGGGCTCGGCGGTTGTCTGCTCCAGCTCCAGCGTCTTCACGCGGCGGAAGACCTCGTCGATGCCCGAAACCCTCAAGGCCAGGTGGATGCCACACACGTCGTTGTGCTGCGCGTGGAGATGGCGTCCCTTGGAGCTATGGTGCTCGATCAACTCGAAGTTGTGGTTGCCGATGAGGGCCATGCATTCGGCAAAGCCGGAACGCCACGGCGCGATGACGATGCGTTAGGCGCGCAACGGGCACAAGAATATCGAGGCCGGGCTCTGGATACATCACACCGTACTCGCCGTGGGCCGATCAGGCAATCAGTTGATTGCCGCTCTCTGTGACCTCGACCGCAAGGGGCCAGGACTTGCTCGGTCGGGTAAGGCTGGAACGGGTGTTGAGCGGTCTCCGGCAAAGTTGGAGTTCTGCAAAACTGAAGACTGCTCCTGCTGCAAACCAGCCTTTCAGTTCTCAAGCGCCTCTCCGCTGAGCTCCCATCCACTCCCCGCCCCTCACTCCCCCGGAATCTCCGGCTCTACCAGCCTCGCCAGCAGCTCCAGCGATTGCTGCCAGCCCAGCATGCAGCCGTCCGGGGGGAGGGCGTCGGGCAGGCCGGCTTGTTCGATGTTCAGTTCGGTGCCGCTGCCCACAGCCTTGAACAGGGTGGTGGTGACCAGTTCGCCGGGCAGGTGCGGGCTGTCGAAGCGGTCGGTGGCCACGATCTTTTCGTTGGGCACCAGCTCCCTGAATTCACCGCCGAAGTCGTGTGTCTGGCCGGCGCTGAAGTTGGTGAACGACATGCGGAAGCGTCCGCCGGGGCGTTCCACTTGGCGAGTGCGGCGGGATCGACGAAGGCCCGAAAAACCCGCTCGGGCGGGGCGCGCAGCACGCGCTGAAAACGCAGGGTGTAGGGCATGGTGGTCTCCTGGGGCTGAAGGCCGTCAGAGCGGCCGGAGTCGGTGTTCGTGCAGCCGGCTCACCGGCCAGCTTTCGGGCCGGCCGTGCAGGCTCAGGCTGAGCTTGCCGTTGTCGCCGCGCACGGCCTGTGCAATGGCGCCGGCGCGCACCACGGTGCCGCGGTACACCTGCCAGAACTCGGTGGGGTCGAGGCGGGGCAGCAGTTCCTTCAGCGGTGTGCGCAGCAGCAGTTCGGCATCCAGGGTGAGCACGCGCACGTATTTGTCGGCGGCTTCGAACACCAGCACCTGCTCGATGGGCACCACGCGCACCGTGGCTCCCACGCTGGCGGTGATCAGCCGCAGCGGCTCGACCGGTGTCTGGCCGATGGCCGATGCCGGCGCGGTGTCCGGCTCCAGCAGGCGGTGCAGCCGGCCGATCAGGCTTTGCAGGGCCGGCTCGTCAGCGCCCACGTCCATGGGAGGGCGTTGCAGATGGTGTCGGATGCGCTCCAGCGTGCGCTCCAGCCGCTCCGGGCGCACCGGCTTGAGCAGGTAGTCGATGGCCTGGGCCTCGAAGGCCTGCACTGCGTATTGGTCGTAAGCGGTCACGAACACCAGGGCGGGGAAGGGCAGGGCCGTGGGCCACTGTTCAGCGATGTCGGCGGCAGCCTCCAGACCGCTCTGACCGGGCATGCGGATGTCCAGGAACAGCACCTGCGGCAGGGTCTGCAGTGCCACCTGCACCGCGCTGATGCCATCCGCCACCACCGGCAGCAAGGTCAGGGCCGGCCAGCTGCGCTGCAGCTCGGTGCACAGCGCCTGGGCCAGCAGCGGTTCGTCTTCGGCAATGAGGGCGGTGGGGCTCATGCAGATGGGGTGGTGGTGGCGTGGGCAGTGGACAGCGGCAGGCGCAGGGTGATGCGGGTGCCTTCGCCAGGGCGGCTGTGCCAGTGGCAGTGTGCCGCAGCACCATGGGCGCTGGTCAGCCGTTCGCGCACCTGGGCCAGGCCGAAGCCGCTGCCTTCGCCCGGCTCGCTCGCGCAGCCCATGCCGTTGTCCTGCACCTCCAGTTGCAGCGCGCCGTCGACCTCGCGGGCCGACACGGTCACATGCCCGCCGGCCACCGAAGGTTCCAGTCCGTGGCGGATGGCGTTCTCCACCAGCGGCTGCAGCAGCAGCGCGGGCACCGGCTGGTCGCGCAGGGCCTCGGGCAGCTCCAGGGTGTGGGTCAGTCGCGGGCCCATGCGCACCGCCATGAGGGCCAGGTAGTCGGTCAGGCGTTCGAACTCGGCGGCCAGGGTGT
This sequence comes from Comamonadaceae bacterium, assembly GCA_013823485.1. Taxonomy (GTDB): domain Bacteria; phylum Pseudomonadota; class Gammaproteobacteria; order Burkholderiales; family Burkholderiaceae_C; genus Hydrogenophaga. The sequence continues at coordinate 17,535 of PNMF01000006.1, read as the reverse complement.
GGTGGCCGGGGCCGCTGCGGCTGGCCTGCAGGGTGGCGCGCAGGAAGCCGTCGAGCCGGTCCAGCATGGCCAGGGCGCGCGGTGGATCGGTGGCGATGAGCGCCCGCAGGTTGGCCAGCGTGTTGAACAGCATGTGCGGCTCCAGCTGCGATTCCAGCAGCCGCAGCCGCGCCTCGGTGGCCTGGCGTTCGGCCGCTTCTGAAGCCTCGCGGGCCATGGCCAGCTGTTCCCGGCTGGTGAACACATGGGTGGTGATGCCGGCGGCCAGCAGCGACACCGCCATGATCTGCAACGTGCTGGTGGGCAGCCCGTGCAGACCCAGCAGCACCGGGCGGCCGAGCAGGGCATTGGCCAGCAGGCAGCCGGCGCTGTAGCCGGCCACCACGCCAGCCATCACCAGCAGCGCCATGCGCCAGCCGGTGAGCTGGCCGCGCGGGTGGAACACGAACCGCCCGCCGTCGATGCAGGCCCAGATCAGCAGGCCGATGCACTGCGAATACACCCAGTTGACCCACAGGCTGTCGCGGCCCGGCAGGGCCAGGAACAGCGCGACCACGGTGTTGACCCCGACGGTGAAAAGCAGCCGTCGGCCGATCCGGTTCAGGACGGTGCCCGGGAGGCTTGTGTCGGCGGGATGCGGGTCCATGCAGCAGTATGGTGCGAAAGCTGCCGATGGCGGTTCAGGCCAGCAGCGAGCGCACCCACTGGCCCAGCAGCCGCCCCGGCAGCAGCGTGAAAGCGCCCGCCACCAGGCAGGCGCCGATGTAGAGCTGCAGCATGGTCTGCCGGTGGGCCTGCAGCCGGCCCCGCAGCATGTGGCGCATGGCCACCACCAGCATCACCAGCACAAAGGGCACCAGCAGGTGGATCGGCCCGAAGCCGGCGATGTTGGGCAGCCGCGCCGCCGGGATGAACAGCGCCGAGAGTGCGCTGAACACCATCAGCAGGACCCAGCTGTAGCCGGCAGCCCGGTGCAGGCGTGTGCGCACATGTCCGCTGCGGCGCGACCACAAGGCCAGCGGGCCGATGACGACGGCCGCCAGCGCGGCGGCGGTGTGGATGGCGATCACGGGGGTGAATGACATGGCGGTACCTCCTGGGAACGGGGGTACTGTGGTGGCCGGGCCCGCGCCTGCCCACCGGTTTGCGACCAGCCGCCGTCAGCAGGGAGCGAAACGACGCCGGCGTTCGCGAGCGGGAACGGCCGGGCCCGCGCAGGCACAATGCCGGCCACCATGATGGCGTTGCAGGACATTCTTTTTTCTCAGGGCTTCGGCACGCGCCGGGTCTGTTTCGGGCTGATCCAGATGGGTCATGTGGCGGTGGGCGAACCCGCCACCGTGTGCCTGGACCCGCTGGAGCGCTTCGACCCGCAGGGGCTGCTGTTCCGGGTGCAGGGGCAGCCCTGGGCCTACCACGAGCGTGCCTACCTCATGCTCCACAAGCCGGCGGGTTACGAGTGCTCGCACAAGCCAGGCGCGCACCCCGGGGTCTACACGCTGCTGCCGGGGCCGCTGCGCGAGCGGGGCGGTGGCGCCTCGGCCGGCGTGCAGGCGGTGGGCCGGCTCGACCACGACACCACCGGGCTGCTGCTGCTGTCGGACGACGGCAAGTTCATCCACCGCATGACCTCGCCGCGCCACCATGTGCCCAAGGTGTACCAGGTGACGCTCAAGCACCCGGGCGATGCGGCCATGGTGGAGCGGCTGTTGGCCGGTGTGGTGCTGGAAGACGATCCGAAGCCGGTCAAGGCGGCGGCCTGCGAACTGCCGGCCCCGACCCACCTGCAGCTGACCCTGACCGAGGGCAAGTACCACCAGGTCAAGCGCATGGTGGCGGCGGCGGGCAATCGGGTGGAGGGGCTGCACCGCTCGCGCATCGGCTGCATCGAGCTGCCGGCCGATCTGGCTCCGGGTCAGTGGCGCTGGCTCACCGCCGACGAGGTGACCTCGCTCACCGCGAAGGCCTGAGGCCACCGCGGGCCCGGTTCAGAGCAGGTCGCCGCGCCGGCTGTCCAGCGGCATCAGGAAGGAGTTGTCCTGCCATTGCGACGGCATGTCGCTGCGCGGCTCGCCGGCCTGGCTGCTGGGCCAGTTGCTGAGCGGCCCGAAGTCGCTGTGGCGGGTGCTGCGCTGGCGGTGGATGGCGGTGCGCAGGTTGTTCTGCGCCGCGATGATGGCGCGCTCTTCCATCTCGCGTTCGCGCATGGCCTGGCTCATGGACGATTCGCCCAGGAACTCGGCCCGGATCTCGGCCACTGTGGGCAGGCTGTTCGAGCGCACCACCCAGTACGGCAGATGGCACTGGTTCAGCAGCGACTGCTTCACCGCGCGGGTGCTGCGCGGTATGCCCACCGAGCCGGGCACGTCGACACAGCCGACCACGCGGCCGTCGGCGCGGCAGATGGTGAAGGTGCAGTACACGCCGCCGAGCAGCTTGTACCAGTCCATGCTCTCCTGCTTCTCGCGCGGCAGGGTGAAACGGGTGACCGGCAGCTTGATCAGGACATGGTGGTCGTAAAAGGCCCTGGAGAGCCAGTGCCAGACCCGTGCCTCTTCACTGTTCACCACCGACCGGATGGCCAGCGGCCAATGCTCCGGCAGCTTGCGCCGGGCCCGGGTCGAACGTGCGGTCCAGACCCGCTGCGCCCACGCGCCGGCCACCGCCACAAGGGGCAGCAGCACGGCGAGCAGCCATGGCGAGGTCCAGGAAAGGGTGTTCATGGTGAATAGGGTGGTCTGACCGCCGGGGCGGATGTATCAAAGTGTATTGACAACCGTCCATCGGCATGCCGCAGCCCAGGCCACTTGAGCCAAAAAGCAGGCAAATGTGTGAATTTTGTTGAAAAAACGGCCCCGACCTTGCCGTTTCAGGGCAACGCTGCCAGGAAATCGGCCACCGCGCGCGTCAGGGCCTGCGGCTGATCTCGGTGCGGGCTGTGGCCGCAATCGGCCAGCTCCAGCGTCACCGCGTGGGGCACCCGCTGTTCGATGGCGCGCAGCTGTTCCAGCGTGCCGTATTCGTCCTGCAGGCCCTGCACCAGCATCAGTGGCGAGCCGATGCGGCCGCATGCCGGGCGGATGTCGAACGACCGGAAGGCCGCGCTCAGCCAGACATCGTTCCACTGCCAGAAGGCACTCTCGACATCGGCATGGTGGCGGGCCAGCCGCTCGCGCAGACCACGGTCGAACGCGTCGCGGGCGGCGGTGATGGCCTGGATGGCCACGTCTTCCACGAACACATGGGGCGCCATCACCACGGTGGCGGTGACCGGGTGGCTCGCCGCGTGCAGCAGCGCGATGGTGGCGCCGTCGGAATGGCCCACCAGCACCGGCTGGCGCAGGCCCAGCGCGTCAAGCAGCGCCGGCAGCACGGTCAGCGCTTCCCGGTGCATGTAGTCCGGCCCATGCCGACCGACCGACCAGAAGCCTCTGGTACCGGGCTCCCCACGCACATCGGGCACGGGGTCGGAGCGGCCATACCCCCGGCGCGAATACAGCACTCCGCTGCGCCCGGTGGCGGCGCAGAGCTCGTGCGGCCACGAGCGGTCGCGCTGCCGCCACATCGACACGCTGCCCAGGCCTTCATGAAGGAACAACAGCGGTGCCCGGCCCGCCGGGCCGTCGATGCGCTCCACCTCAAGGGCCACGCCGTGGATGTCGATGCGTTGCATGCGCCCATGCTAGGACCTGGAGCGGGGCGGGCGGTGTCGCCTGCGTTGAATGGCCGCGTTGTATTCTTGGCCCCATGTCCTTGATGTTCGATGCTTTCTGGCGCGCAGTGGCCTACTGCGTGCATCCCCGGGTGATCGGCCTGTCCATCCTGCCGCTGGTGCTGATGGTGGTGCTGTCTTTCGGCCTCGGCTATTTCTTCTGGGAACCCGCCGTCGCCGGCGTGACCGCCTGGTTCGAGGCCTTCGAGCTGGTGCAGGCCTTCCTGTCCTGGCTGGACCGGGTCGGCCTGGGCACCCTGCGCACCGTGTTTGCGCCGCTGGTGGTGCTGGTGCTGGCCACGCCGGCCATCGTGGTGCTGTGCCTGCTGCTGGTATCGCTGTTCATGACGCCGGCCATGGTCGATCTGGTGGCCCGTCGCCGGTTCGGCACGCTCGAGCGGCGCCAGGGCGGCTCGATGGTGGCCAGCGTGCTGTGGTCGACCGGCTCCACGCTGCTGGCGCTGGTGGCCCTGGTACTGTCGGTGCCGGCCTGGTTCATTCCACCGCTGGTGCTGATCCTGCCGCCCCTGATCTGGGGCTGGCTCACCTACCGCGTGTTCACCTACGACGCCCTGTCCGAACACGCCACCGCCGAAGAACGCCGCACCCTGATGCGCCGGCACCGCAGTTCACTGCTGGCCATGGGCGTGCTGAGCGGTTACGTGGGGGCTGCGCCGAGCCTGCTGTGGGCCTCGGGTGCCATGTTCATTGCGCTGGCGCCGTTGCTGGTGCCGATCGCGATCTGGATCTACACCCTGGTGTTCGCCTTCGCTTCACTGTGGTTTGCCCACTATTGCCTGGCCGCCCTGGAGCGGCTGCGGCGGGAACCGCTGGTGGTGCCGGTCGAGGTGATCGACCCACCAGCGTCCCCGCCCGCCCCGCCCGCCGATCCCGCCCCGGCCCAGCTGCCGCCCCCGGTCTGAACCTTCTGCAGAGTCCCATGTCTTCTTTCGGCCTGATCATCATTGGCGACGAAATCCTGTCCGGCAAACGCCAGGACAAGCACATGTCGCAGGTCATCCAGCTGCTCCAGGCGCGTGGCCTTTCGCTGGCCTGGTGCCAGCTGGTCGGCGATGACCGCCAACGCATCACCGGCACGCTAAAACGCGCGTTCGAGAGCAGCGACATCGTGTTCTCGTGCGGCGGCATCGGGGCCACGCCCGACGACCACACCCGGCAGTGCGCCGGTGCCGCGCTGGGCCGCGAGCTGACCCTGCACCCGCAGGCGCGCGACCTGATCGAGTCCCGCATGCGCGACCTCGCTGCCGAGCAGGGCGTGCCGTTCGACCCCGAGCGGCCGGACAACGTGCACCGCTACAACATGGGCGTGTTTCCGGCGGGCGCCCGCATCATCCCCAACCCGTACAACAAGATTCCCGGCTTCAGCCTGGACGGCCCGGGCGGCGGCACGGTGCACTTCGTGCCGGGCTTCCCGGTCATGGCCTGGCCCATGATCGAGTGGGTGCTCGACGAGCTCTACCCGCAGCTGCACCAGACCGATGCCGGTCTGGAGAAGTCGGTCATCGTGATGGGCGCCATGGAGGCGGCGCTGACGCCGTTGATGGAACGCATCGAGGCGGCCCACCCGGTCAAGGTGTTCAGCCTGCCCAGCGTGGACCACCCGCAATGGGGCCGGCACATCGAGCTCGGCGTCAAGGGCGCGGCGGCCTCGGTGGAGCAGGCTTTCGGGGCGCTGCAGGCCGGTCTGCGCGACGTCGGTGCCCAACTTGGCCCCGAAATGGTGCGAAAAACAGCCGCACCAGGTTGATGCATCCGATATGCACTGAAATAGTGCATTGACGGCTGCTCAAGGCCAGTCCGACCGTCGCCGGTGGGCGGCGCGGGTGGGCGATAATCCCGCGCTGTTGCCCGCACCGCATGGACGACGCGGGTGACTCGATCAACGGTTTCGGTGGCATGAAAGCTGCTACCCCTGGGCCGTAACGCTTTTTTCCTTCCAACCCGTACAGGAGCATTTGATGGCCAAGACCGTCGCAGACGTGATCCAGATGGTGAAAGACAACGACGTCAAGTTCGTTGATTTCCGCTTCACCGACACCCGTGGCAAAGAGCAGCACGTGACCGTGCCGATCTCGGCCTTCGGCGAAGACAAGTTCACCTCGGGCCATGCCTTCGACGGTTCGTCCATCGCTGGCTGGAAAGGCATCGAAGCCTCGGACATGCAGCTCATGCCCGACCCGAACACCGCCAACATCGACCCCTTCTTCGAAGAGACCACCCTGTTCCTGCAGTGCGACGTGGTCGAGCCCAGCGACGGCAAGGCCTACGACCGCGATCCGCGCTCGATCGCCAAGCGCGCCGAGGCTTACCTGAAGGCTTCCGGCCTGGGCGACACCGCCTACTTCGGACCGGAACCCGAGTTCTTCATCTTTGACGGCGTGCGCTGGAGCAACGAGCCCGGCAACGTGATGTTCGCCATCGACGAATACGAAGCCCCCTGGAACAGCGGCAAGCAGCTCGAAGGCGGCAACCGCGGCCACCGTCCCACCACCAAGGGCGGCTACTTCCCGGTGCCCCCGGTCGACAGCACCCAGGACATGCGCGCCGAGATGTCCCTGATCCTCGAGTCGCTGGGCATCCCGGTCGAGGTGTTCCACCACGAAGTGGCCGGCGCCGGCCAGAACGAGATCGGCACCAAGTTCTCCACCCTGGTGGAGCGCGCCGACTGGACCCAGGTCCTGAAGTACGTGGTCTGGAACGTGGCCAACGCCTACGGCAAGACCGCCACCTTCATGCCCAAGCCCTACGCCGGCGACAACGGCTCCGGCATGCACGTGCACCAGTCGATCTGGAAAGACGGCAAGAACCTGTTCGCCGGTGACGGCTACGCCGGCCTGAGCGATTTCGCCCTGTACTACATCGGCGGCATCATCAAGCACGCCCGTGCCCTGAACGCCATCACCAACCCCGGCACCAACAGCTACAAGCGCCTGGTGCCCGGCTTCGAAGCCCCGGTGAAGCTGGCCTACAGCTCGCGCAACCGCTCGGCCTCCATCCGCATCCCGTACGTGGCCAACCCCAAGGGTCGCCGCATCGAGGCCCGTTTCCCGGACCCCTCGGCCAACCCGTACCTGTGCTTCTCGGCCCTGATGATGGCCGGCCTGGACGGCGTGGAGAACAAGATCCACCCGGGCGAAGCCGCCACCAAGGACCTCTACCACCTGCCGCCGGAAGAGGACAAGCTGGTTCCCACCGTGTGCCACAGCCTGGACCAGGCGCTGGAGTACCTGGACAAGGACCGCTCGTTCCTGACCAAGGGCGGAGTGTTCACCGACTCCATGCTGGACGCCTACATCGAGCTGAAGATGGGCGAAGTGACCCGCTTCCGCATGGCTCCGCACCCGGTCGAGTACGACATGTACTACTCGCTCTGATCGGCAGATCGGACAGGAAAGGACGGCCTCGGCCGTCCTTTTTTTTGCCCGCCATCCACCCGCCATTCGCCCGCCATCCGGCCGGAGCCCCCGCTGCGCCTGCGCAGCGGGCACTTTCACCGGTTGATTCGGTCATACTGCCCGGTCTGAAATCTGTCCCCCATGGAGCCGCCACCGTGCCTGCCCGCCAAACCCTCCTGAAGTCGAGCCGCCTGGCCTGCCTGGCCCTGCTGTGCAGCGCCACCCAGCTGCCCGCCCTGGCCCAGGACCGCATCTACCGCTGCGGCAACGAGTACACCAACAATGCCCAGGTGGCCAAGTCCAGGGGCTGCACCGTGATCGATGGCGGCAACATCACCGTGATCGAAGGCCCGAAGCCCAACCCCAACGCCAACAACAACACGCCCAGCCGGCCGGCCGCCAGCCCGGGGAACGCGCCTGCCGAACGCAGCGGGGAGCGCATCGACAGCGCCGCCCAGCGCGCCCGCGACAGCGACGCCCGGGCCATCCTGCAGAACGAACTGCGCCGCGCCGAGGCACGGCTGGCCGAGGCCCGCACCGCCTACGCCAATGGCGAGCCCGAAAAACAGGGCATCGAAGGCCGCAACCACCAGCGCTACCTGGACCGCGTGGCCGAACTCAAGGCGGCCCTGACCCGCGCCGAGAACGACGTGGCCGGTCTGCAGCGCGAGCTGGCCCGTCTGAACGGCCAGCCGGGCGGACGGTGAGCCGGCAGAAGGCGCAGGGCGCGGCGCCAGCGGCCGGGCCGGCAGCGCGCTTCCAGTCGCTGGACCTGCTGGCCACGCTGGTGGCGGTGGTCGATCCGCAGGGCCATGTGCTGTTCGCCAATGCGGCCCTGGAAGATGCGCTGGGCATGTCCCGGCGCAGCATCACCGGCGCCCGCATGCAGGACTGCTTCACCGACCCGGCCCTGCTCGACAACGCGCTCACCGGCGCGCGCGGCAACGAATTCGCTGCCCTGCGTTACGACGCGTTCCTGCGGCGCCTGGCCCACGACCCGCTGCCGGTGCACGTGGTGGTGGCCCAGACCGAGAGCAACGCCGAAGTGGTGGTCGAGCTGCTGCCGCTGGAGCAGCAGACCCGCCAGGAGCGCGAGGAGCGGCTGATCGATCAGGCGCAGGCCAACAAGGAGCTCATCCGCAACCTGGCCCACGAGATCAAGAACCCGCTGGGTGGCATCCGCGGTGCGGCGCAGCTGCTGCAGATGGACCTCGAATCGAAAGAGCTGATCGAGTACACGCAGGTCATCATCCACGAGGCCGACCGGCTGCAGTCGCTGGTGGACCGGCTTCTGGCGCCGCACCGGCGGCCCCATGTGGTGGGTGATGTGAACATCCACGAGGTCTGCGAACGGGTGCGCTCGCTGATCCTGGCCGAGTTCCCGCGCGGCCTGCGCGTGGTGCGCGACTACGACATCTCCATTCCCGAATTCCGGGGCGACCGCGAGCAGCTGATCCAGGCGGTGCTCAACATCGCCCACAACGCCGCGCAGGCGCTGTCCGACCGCATTGCGGCGGGCGATGCGCGCATCACCTTCCGCACCCGGGTGGGCCGTCAGGTCACCTTCGGCAAGCAGCGCTATCGGCTGGCACTGGAATTGCATGTGATGGACAACGGGCCCGGCGTGCCGGACTCGATCAAGGACCGCATCTTCTTTCCCCTGGTCTCAGGGCGCGATGGCGGGTCCGGCCTGGGGCTGACGCTGGCACAGACCTTCGTCCAGCAACACCATGGCCTGATCGAGTGCGAGAGCACACCGGGACACACGGACTTCAAGATCCTGATCCCGCTGCCCTAGACACACCACACACGCGCCCGTACAAGGACCACCGACACATGAAGCCGATCTGGATAGTGGATGACGACCAATCGATCCGCTTCGTGCTTGAGAAGGCGCTGCTGCGCGAGAACCTGCCCACGCGCAGCTTCACCCATCCGCAGGACGTGCTGCGGGCGCTGGCCGACACGCCCGAGTCGGAAGGCCCTCAGATCCTGGTGAGCGACATCCGCATGCCGGGGGGCTCCGGCCTGGACCTGCTGGAGAAGGTCAAGGAGCGGCTGCCGGGTCTGCCGGTGATCATCATGACCGCGTTCTCCGACCTCGACAGTGCGGTCAGTGCCTTCCAGGGCGGCGCCTTCGAATACCTGCCCAAGCCCTTCGACCTGCCCAAGGCGGTGGAACTGATCCGCCGCGCGGTGGAAGAAAGCCAGCGCGAGGAAGTGGCCGAAGAGCGCATGAGCGCCGTGCCTGAAATGCTGGGCCAGGCGCCCGCCATGCAGGACGTGTTCCGGGCCATCGGCCGGCTCTCGCAGAGCCAGGTCACGGTGCTGATCACCGGCGAGTCCGGCTCCGGCAAGGAGCTGGTGGCGCGCGCCCTGCACAAGCATTCGCCCCGCGGCAACGGTCCCTTCGTGGCCATCAACACCGCCGCCATCCCCAAGGACCTGCTGGAGTCCGAACTGTTCGGTCATGAGCGTGGCGCCTTCACCGGGGCCCAGACCATGCGGCGTGGCCGCTTCGAGCAGGCCGACGGCGGCACCCTGTTCCTGGACGAGATCGGCGACATGCCGTTTGACCTTCAGACCCGCCTGCTGCGGGTGCTGTCCGACGGGCACTTCTACCGGGTCGGTGGCCACAGCGCGGTGCGCGCCAATGTCCGCGTGATCGCAGCCACCCACCAGAACCTAGAGCAACGGGTGAAAGAGGGCGTGTTCCGCGAGGACCTGTTCCACCGGCTCAACGTGATCCGCCTGCGTCTGCCGGCGCTGCGCGAGCGCCGCGAAGACGTGCCCATGCTCACCCGCTTCTTCCTGCAGCAGAGCGCGCGGCAGCTCGGTGTGGAGCCCAAGCGCATTTCCGAGCCGGCGCTCAAGCTGCTGGGCAGCTTCGACTTCCCCGGCAACGTGCGCCAGCTGGAGAACCTGTGCCACTGGCTCACCGTGATGGCGCCGGCCCAGGTGATCGAGGTCAAGGACCTGCCGCCCGAGGTGCTGGGCAGCGTGGCCACGGCCCAGAGCGGCGCGGACGACCCGGTGGGTGCCGCCTTGCCGGCGCCGGTGGCGGGTGCATTGCCCGCGGCAGCGGTCGTGCCGGTGGCGGCTGCGCCGGCCGGCCTGAACGGTGTTGCCGCCCTGGCCGATGCCGGTGGCCTGACCTGGGAGCAAGCCCTTCAGGCCGAGGCCCTGGCCCTGCTGGAGAACGGCCGCACCGATGTGTGGGATGTGCTCACCCGGCGCTTCGAGACCCGCCTGATCCAGACCGCGCTGGGCAACACCCGGGGCCGCCGCATCGAGGCCGCCCACAAGCTGGGCATCGGCCGCAACACCATCACCCGCAAGATCCAGGAACTGGGCCTGGAATGAGGCCGGTCAGCCCAGGGTGAGCACCACCGGCGCGTGATCGCTGGGCTGGGTGTTCTTGCGCGGGGCGCGGTCGATGGTGCAGGCCGTGGCCCGGGCCTTCAGCGCATCGGTGATCAGGATGTGGTCGATGCGCAGGCCCCGGTTCTTCTGGAAACCCAGCATGCGGTAGTCCCACCAGCTGAAGCTCTTCGGGGGCTGTTCGAACAGGCGGTGCGCATCGTGCAGACCCAGGCCGATGAGCGCCTGCAGGTGGGTGCGCTCTTCGGTGGTGCAGTGAATGCTCTCGCGCAGACCGTCCGGGTCCCAGACGTCGGCATCGTCGAAGGTGATGTTGTAGTCGCCCATGAGCACCAGCTGCGGGTGCGCGACCATCTCGGCCTTGACCCACTCGCGCAGCGCGGTCAGCCAGGCCATCTTGTAGGCGAACTTGTCGCTGCCCGGTGCCTGGCCGTTGGGGAAGTAGGCGCCGATGACCCGCACGCCGGCGATGGTGGCGCACAGCACGCGCGACTGTTCGTCGGCAAAGCCGGGAATGTTCTTCACCACATCGGCCGCCGGTGTCCGGCTGATGAGCGCCACGCCGTTGTAGGTTTTCTGGCCGAACCACTGCGCCTGGTAACCGGCATCGGCAAAGGCCTGGGCCGGAAACTTGTCGTCGGTGAGCTTGAGTTCCTGCAGGGCGAGCACGTCCACCGGATGGGCGGCCAGCCAGTCCAGCACCTGCGGCAGGCGGACCCCGAGCGAGTTGACGTTCCAGGTGGCGAGTTGCATGGGCATCTTTCGTTCAGGGTTCACCAGCGCAGCGCGCAGCGGTCGCCGCTGGCCTGGCGCCAGACGGCCACGGCACACAGGCCGGGCACCTGGGGTTCGAGTTCGCGGCGGATGTAGCTGCAGAGGTTTTCCAGCGTGGGAATGCCGATGCCTTCCACCTCGTCCAGGAAGTGGTGGTCCAGCTTGTCGCGCAGCACCGCGATGGTGCGGCGCAGGTAGGCCAGGTCGATCACCATGCCGCCGGCGTCCGGCGTGCCGCGTACCGTCACTTCGGCCTCGTAGGTGTGGCCGTGCACCCGGCGGCTGCCCTCGGCCTCGATGGTGCGGCGCAGGGTGTGGGCCGACTCGAAATAGAAGCGCTGCGAGAGTTCGTGCAGCGCGGGGGCAGGGGTGGGACTCGTGCTCATGGAATGTCCAGGATCTTGTGGGTCTGCAGCGAGAGGCGCCAGCGCGGGCGGGCCTGGCAGAGGTCGATGGCGCGGCGGGTGTTCTGCTGGCGCAGCAGGCCGTCCATGGGCTGCAGCAGCCAGTGGTCGAACTGCAGGTCGGGCATGGCTTCCACCGCGTCGGGCAGCAGCCCGGGCTGGGGCCAGACCAGCTTCAGCTCATGCCCGCGCCGCTGCACCCAGTCGGCACCGGCCTTGGGGCTGACGCAGATCCAGTCGATGCCCTCGGGCACCGGCAGCGTGCCGTTGGTTTCCACCGCGATCTCGAAGCCCTGCGCATGCAGCGCGTCGATCAGCGGCTGGTCGATCTGCAGCATCGGCTCGCCGCCGGTGATGACGATGTAGCGGTGGCCCTGGCCTTCTGGCCAGAGCGAGGCGGCCAGTGCGGCCAGTTCGGTGGCCTGCGCGAACTTGCCGCCGCGCACGCCGTCGGTGCCCACGAAGTCGGTGTCGCAGAACTGGCAGACAGCAGTCCCGCGGTCTTCCTCGCGGCCGTTCCAGAGGTTGCAGCCGGCCATGCGGCAGAACACGGCCGGGCGGCCGGCGCGCTGGCCTTCGCCCTGCAGCGTGTAGAAAACTTCCTTCACCGCGTAGCTCATGGCCGGCGCTCCAGGGTCACGAAGGCATAGGGCAGGCCGTCGGCCGACACATGGGTCTCGCGCCGTGCCTCGACCCACTCGGGGCCGAACACCGGCGCATGGGCGTCGCCCTCAAATTCGCGGCCGATCTCGGTGACCACCGCGGTGTGGGCGCGGTCCAGCGCCTGGGCATAGATCTGGGCGCCGCCGATCACCCACACATCGAGCTGGCCGGCGCACAGGGCCAGCGCTTCGTCGAGCGACGCGGCGCGCTGCGCACCGTCGGCCTGCCAGGTGGTGTCGCGGCTGAGCACGATGTTGGCCCGGCCCGGCAGGGGCCGGAAGCGCGGCGGCAGCGAATCCCAGGTCTTGCGGCCCATGACCACCGGGCAGCCCAGGGTGGTGCGCTTGAAGTGGGCCAGGTCTTCCGGCAGGTGCCAGGGCATGCGGTTGTCGCGGCCGATCACGCCGTTGGCGGCGCGGGCCAGGATGAGGTTCAGGCGGGGCAGGGTGGCCATGGTTCAGGTGCGGGAGGTCGCGGCGGTTCGGCCGGGCGTGGGCAGCAGCACGCTGGCAATGGCCATCATCACGAAGCCGATGGCCAGCCAGTCCTGCCAGTGCGGGATCTCGCCGACGATGAAGGTGGCGCTCAGCGTGCCCACCAGCGGAATGGCCATGACGCTCATGGCGCTGGTGGCCGGCGGCAGGTGGCGCGCCAGCCCGAACCAGATCAGCTGGGCCACGCCGTAGTTGATCAGCACGCCATACAGCAGACTGACCCACATGGCGCCGCTGAAGGTGGTGACGTCGGGTGCCGGCTCGAAGGCGATGGCCAGTGCCCACACCACCCCACTGCCCAGCAGCAGCATCCACACCGTGACCACCATGGGCGAGAGCGTGAAGGTGGCGCGCCGGAACATGAGCGTGCCCAGGCCCCAGCAGACGGCAGCGCCCAGCATCCAGGCGATGCCCACCGGGCGGCCCGAGAGGCTTTGCAGCTCGTGCCACAGCAGCAGGCCGATGGCGATGCCGGCACTGGTCACCGCCACCCGCACCCGGGGCGTGATGCGCTCGCTGAAGAACAGCGCGCCCAGCAGCACGGTGAAGATCGGCATGGTGAAGCCCAGGATGGCCGCGCGGCCCGAAGCCAGCGCCTGCACCCCGAAGATGGACAGCGTGTGCCAGCCCAGCACGTTGGGCAGGCCGAGCCAGGCGATGGTGGCCCATTCGTCCCGGCGCGGCCACATGCGTTCGCCCTGACCACGCACATACAGGAACAGCCAGGCCGCGCCCAAGCACATGGTGCTGGCCCGGAAGTACAGCGGCGGCATCTCCTGCAGCGACAGCTTCATCATGGGCCAGTTGACGCCCCACATCAGCGTGAGGGCCAGCAGGCCCCAGAGCTGGCGGCGGCTGAGCGTGGCGGCCGGCATCAGACGGCCACCGGCGCCTTGATGGCCGGGTGGTGCTGGTAGTCGAGCACCTCGAAGTCCTCGTACTGGTAGTCGAAGATCGAGTCCGGCTTGCGGCGGATGTTCAGCGTGGGGTAGGGGAAGGGCTGGCGCGAGAGCTGCAGTTCCACCTGCTCGTGGTGGTTGCTGTAGATGTGGCAGTCGCCACCGGTCCAGATGAAGTCGCCGACGTCCAGGTCGCACTGCTGGGCCAGCATGTGGGTCAGCAGCGCATAGCTGGCGATGTTGAACGGCACACCCAGGAAGATGTCGGCGCTGCGCTGGTACAGCTGGCAGCTGAGCCGGCCGCGTTCGCCCGGTGCCTGCGGCGGCGCCACATAGAACTGGAAGAAGGCGTGGCAGGGCATGAGCGCCATCTTGTTGAGGTCGGCCACGTTCCAGGCGCTGACGATGATGCGGCGCGAGTCCGGGTTGGTGCGCAGCTGCTTCACCACCTCGCTGATCTGGTCGATGTGCCCGCCGTCCGGCGTGGGCCAGTTGCGCCACTGCACGCCATACACCGGGCCCAGGTCGCCGTCTTCGCGGGCCCATTCGTCCCAGATGGTGCAGCCGCGCTCCTGCAGCCACTTCACGTTGCTGTCGCCGCGCAGGAACCAGAGCAGCTCCACGATCAGCGCCTTCAGGAACACCTTCTTGGTGGTCACCAGCGGAAAGCCTTCGTTCAGGTCGAAGCGCATCTGGTGGCCGAACACGCTGGTGGTGCCGGTGCCGGTGCGGTCAGTCTTCTGCACGCCGGTCGTGTAGACGTGGCGCATGAAGTCTTCGTACTGGGAGCGCACGGGGCGGGAGGCGGCTTCAGACATGGTGGCAGGGGTATCCAGGGCAAAGGGGGATTTTCCCCCGAATCGCAAAGACGGGTTCAGGCCAGCACCCGACCCGGGTTCATCAGCCCCTGCGGGTCCAGGGCGGTCTTGATGGCGCGCATCAGGCCCAGGGCGACCGGGTCCTTGTAGTGCGGCAGGCAGGCCGCCTTGAGGCTGCCCACACCGTGCTCCGCGCTGATGGAGCCGCCGTGGCGGGCCACGGCGTCGAACACCAGGGTGTTGACCCGGGTTTCCTGCTCGGCCAGGAAACGCTTCGGGTCGCCGTCGACCGGGGCCTGCACGTTGTAGTGCAGGTTGCCGTCGCCCAGGTGCCCGAAGTTCACCAGCCGCACGCCGGGAATGGCCTGGGCCAGCAGGGCATCGGTCTCGGTGCAGAAGGCGGGAATGCGCGACACCGGGATGCTGATGTCGTGCTTGATGTTCAGGCCTTCTTCGGCCTGTGCCAGCGGAATGCTCTCGCGGATGTGCCACAGCGCCTGGGCCTGGGCGAGGCTTTCGGCCACCACCGCGTCGGTCACGGTGCCGGCTTCGAGGGCGGTTTCCAGCAGGCGCTCGAACTGGGCGCGGGCATGTTCCTCGCTCTCGCTGTCGCTGTTCTCCAGCAGCACGCAGTACGGGCTTTCGCGCCACAGCGGCACCCGCAGCTGCGGGAAGTGCCGGTCGACCAGACCGAGCGCGAACTGGCCCATGACCTCGAAGCCGGTCAGCCCCGGGCCCAGGTGCCGGTGGGCCAGCGCCAGCAGGGCCACGGCCGCTTCCATGGAGGGCACGGCCGCCCAGGCGGTGAGCCTTGCGGCCGGCTGGGGGTGCAGCTTCAGGGTGGCGGCGGTGATGATGCCCAGCGTGCCTTCGCTGCCCACGAACAGGTCGCGCAGGTCGTAGCCGGTATTGTCCTTGCGCAGGCCGCCCAGCCCGTTCCAGATGTCGCCCTGCGCGGTCACCACCTCCAGGCCCAGGCAGAGCTCGCGGGCATTGCCGTAACGCACCACCTGGGTGCCGCCGGCGTTGGTGGCCAGGTTGCCGCCGATGGTGCAGCTGCCCTCGGCGGCCAGGCTCAGGGGGAACAGCAGACCGGCCCGTTCGGCGGTTTCCTGCACCGCCTGCAGCACGCAGCCGGCCTCCACCGTCATGGTCAGATTGGCGGTGTCGATGCCGCGCACCGCATTCATGCGGCCCAGGTGCAACACCACCTGCCGGCCCGAATCGTCGGGCGTGGAGCCGACCACCAGGCCGGTGTTGCCGCCCTGGGGCACCACCGGCACACTCGCGGCCACGCAGGCCTTGACCACCGCCGCCACCTCGGCGGTGCTGCCCGGGCGCACGACGGCCAGGGCATGCCCCCGGGCCCGTTTGCGCCAGTCCTGCTCGTAGGCGGTGAGGTCGTGCCGGTCCGGGGTGAGCACATGGGCCTCGCCCACCAGGGCCTGCAGGTGGGAGACGACGGGGTGGGGCTGGGCGGTCATGGCGGGGTGATCAGGGTTGACGGGGTGCAGCCGGCTGGACCCGGGCCTCGGCTTCGGCAGTGGCGGCCGCCGCATCGGCCGCCACGGCTTCCTTGCCGGCGGTCTTCAGGCGCACCCGCACGTGCAGGGCGCAGGCGACGAACAGGCTCAGGCAGAGCAGGGTCTGCAGCACCGCCATCAGGGTGGAGGCGCCGGACTCGCCGCTGGTGGCCCGCACCACGCCTTCGGTGAAGTAGAGCCAGACCAGCAGGCTGACCCAGCGGTAGGTGTACATGCGGTTCTTCAGCAGGCCGGCCAGCGGCAGGGCCAGCGGCAGCACCTTCAGAGCCCACCAGGAGCCGCCCGGTCGCAGCGGGGCCACGACCATTTCCCAGGCCAGTCCGACCGCCATCAGCCCGATCAGGCTGCCCACCGCGAGCCAGCGGGTGGTCTGGATGGCGGAGCGGGCGTCGGGTGCGGTCATGGCGGGGGTGTCCGGGAGGGCTGTCGAGGGGGTTCCCGGGGGTCCGGGGCGGGCTGGCATGATACCGGGATGACCCTGTCCGAACGGCTCGCCGCCGCTGAATCCCTGCTGCGCACGCTGTGGCGGAACGCGCGCAGTTTCCCCTGGCGCAACACCGCCGTGACCCTGCGCGAGCGCTTCCGGGAAGACCGCCTGGGCGTCACCGCCAGCAGCCTGACCTTCACCACCTCGATCTCGCTGGTGCCGCTGTTCACCGTGGCGCTGGCGGTATTCAGCGCCTTCCCCATGTTCGACCGGCTGCAGGTCACGCTGCAGCGCTGGCTGGTGCAGAGCCTGGTGCCGGACAACATTGCCCGGCAGGTGCTGACCTACCTGAACCAGTTCTCGAGCAAGGCCTCGCAGATGGGCTGGGCCGGTGCGCTGGTGCTGCTGGTCACGGCGCTGGCCCTGATCCTCACCATCGACCGCAAGCTCAACGACATCTGGCGGGTGCGCCAGCCGCGCTCCCTGACCCAGCGGGTGCTGGTGTACTGGGCGGTGCTCACGCTGGGCCCGCTGCTGCTGGCCGGCAGCGTCACCGTCACCTCGTATGCCATTGCGTATTCGCGCGGTGTGCCGGGCAGCCTGACCGGCACGGTGCGGCTGCTGCTCGATTCGCTGCAGGTGGTGCTGGTCACCGGCGGGCTGGCTGCGCTCTACCGCTATGTGCCCAACACCCGGGTGCGCTGGACCCACGCGCTGGTGGGCGGCCTGTTTGCCGCCACCGCCCTGGAGCTGGCCAAGCAGCTGCTGGGCTGGTACCTCAAGGCGGTGCCGACCTATTCGGTGCTCTACGGTACCTTTGCCACGCTGCCCATCCTGCTGGTCTGGTTCTATGTGGCCTGGGTCATCGTGCTGCTGGGGGCGGTGGTCACCGCCTACCTGCCCAGCCTGCTGACCGGTGTGGCCCGCCGGGGCGACACCCCGGGCTGGAACTTCCAGCTGGCGCTGGAGCTGATGGAACGCCTGCTGACCGTGCGCGATGCCG